>JAVYQJ010000004.1 GCA_038731975.1 Thermofilaceae archaeon
TATCTTCAAGTAGCCCCTCCCCTTGATGACGTACACCTCCCTGCTGCCACCCATCTCGGACTCACGCCAGTCAGCAGGCAGTACAATACGGCCCTGTGAATCAACCTTTCTAACCTCCACCCTAACCTTCATCCTCCCACTTAAACCAGTATCTACCAGTTTATAGTTTACCAATACTTCACGTTTCCTACCTAAAGGACTATCAGTGTAAAGCTCTAGCTCTACGCAGAAACCACCTCACCGAGTAGAGAAGGCCAAGTTCAACCGCTTGGATCGAAGAACCTTCAGCTTTGATGCTTAACTAAAGGCTCTATACCCTAACGTAACTCTTACCTAAAATACTTCTTTTCCTTGACTTACGAAACTTGGGGTTAAGCTTCTGCGCAGCGTAGTCGGCTAAGAGCTGGTGATCCACTCCTTAATCCTCCTTGACGGCTTCTCAATCCTCAGGGCGGCCTCCCTAACCCTATCCATGTCCCGGCTCTGAAGCTTTGCCTCTTCTCTCGTGACGACCTCGCTCATGGTTCTTCGCACAAACTCGCATCAGATATTGCAGCCATGTATAATTTCTACTGGTTATTTTATGTATGCCACTCTTGTGAGCGCTTTCGGCTCCACAATTGCATGCAGGCTTGAGCAGGATGAAGCTGTATTGGGCTCGTGGATGTAGTATGAAACACGAGCTCTCATGTCGTGAAGGTTTTCGGAGAAGCTTCGGGGATGGCAGTTTCTACTCGGGGTTCAGGGCTCTCGCGCAATTGCAGATACCCTTTTAATTATTAATTCGAGTTAATTTTCTGAGGCTAAGTAATGCTTATATGAGGTGTTGACGCGCGATAATTGGGCTTATGGGTAGGGTGACGACGATTACGGTTTCTGCAGAGACGAAGGAGCTGCTCGAGAGGTTGAAGGGGGGTAAGACGTGGGAGGAGTTCCTGCGCGGCTTAGCGGAGATGATGCTGAGGGAGAGGAGGGAGCGGGTTAGGAAGAGGTTGGGCGAGCTCCTTGAGGCGGAGTTCGAGGAAGTCAGGGTGAGGGGGTGGGCTCGCGGGTACTAGTGGACACGGACTACCTGATCGACTACGTCAGAGGACGGGTGGAGCTGCCGGAGGGGCGGTGGTTCATCTCGGAGATCACGCTCTACGAGTTCACTCGAGGTACTAGAGATCCTGCTGAGGCGAAGAAGCTTCTCGAGGAGGAGTTCACCGTGATCTACCACGACAACGAGATCATCGAGAGAGCGGCGGAAATCTGGAGGCGGCTGCGCAGCGCTGGCCTCCTGGTGGACGATAGAGACCTCTTAGTTGCTGCGGTAGCGATAGTTAAGAAGCTGCCCCTGCTCACGAGGAACACTAAGCATTTTGAGCGCTTCAAATCCTTCGGCCTGGAACTACACCCCGGCGCAGAGCCCCCGGAAGTCGGGAGAGTAGAGTAGTTGACGGCCCCTAGCAACCGGCTGAAGCGCTGCAGCCAGCTCTTCTAGCGGAGCGCTACGGTTCGACCTTGAACCAGTACTCTGGAGCTTCTTTAAAGAAGAGCCGCGTAGAGCGAAATCGCCCGTGTGAGGTTAACTGGCTCGCGGTAGGACAGAGGGGTATCGCGGTGCGCACCCGCGATAGAGGTTTCGGTTACAGAATCAGAGGGGTCTGGTATGCCTCGAACTCTGATGAAACCATCTAAACAGCGTTGCAGGTGTGTGGGTGGCGCTGTCCGGTAGCTCCACTGTTGTGGAAAACGAGCTTCTTCAAGGCGTGCAACCGGCGGCGGAGAGGGCTTTCCTGAAGAGGCGAAGTGTCCCGGTTTGCCCAGGAGCTCGTTAGCCCCAACCACCGCGCTATTGAACACGCCGAGCTTGGTGGGGGTGGAGCCGCTGACATCAGCTTCGCTGGAGCTCCTATAAGCGCGTACGCGTCTGCTCTTGCAACCGGTTCCCGATCTAGCGCTTGTACCTCCCGTACTTGAGCCACGCCTGCTTCATCGCGTTCAGGTTCTCGGGTGGGAACTTCATGCTGTGGCCTGGGGCGAGCACGACGCCGCCTTCGCGCCCCAGCTCTGCGACCGCTTTGACCTCCCTGTCCACGTCCGCTGGAGTGCCTAGGTCGAGGGTTCGCGCGCTGACGCCTCCCCACAGCGCCAGCCTTCGAGCGAACACTCTCTTCACTTTCGGCCAGTTGTTGCACTCGGGCTGTATGTTGACGACGTCGACCCCCATCTCTGCGAGGTCGGGCAGGAGGTCCTCGACGCGGCCGTCGCTGTGCTGGTAGACGATGAGCCCGTACTGCTTGGCCACCTTGTAGAGCTTAGCTTGCCAGGGCTTGATGAACTCCCTCCACCAGCGAACCGGGAAGAGGAGCCTATCGTTCATCCCCCAATCGTCCCCGTAGAGGACCATCTCCACTCCAGCTTCCTCAGCCAGCCTACGGGTGAGCCCAACCTTCACTTCAGCTATCCTCTCGATGAGCCTCTTGACGGCGTCGGGGTACCTGTAGGACCAGACGAACAGCCTCTCCATACCCACCAGCAGCCAAGCCCTTTCGAACAAACCCCACCCGTTGTCGCCGGCCAACAAAACCACCCTCCTATCGGCCTCCCTCGCGATCCTAAGGGCTTCGCGAAGGTCTGCGCGCTCGGGGGAGGGGAACGGGTAGTCGTCGATCGCCTCCGGGTCCCTTAACGGGTGAAACTTGGGGAAGCTGCCTGACCGCTCGTCGCGGAGCACCCAGACAACCCCCCAAGCGTCCCTCCCCTCCAGGCAGTGCTCCACCAGCCCGTGGCTCACAACGACAAGGGAGCCGTCGAACATTGGGCAGGGGAGCCACTCAGGCTCCTCGTGCCTCAAGGCTGCGAGAAGGTTCTCCCTCGGGGAAGCCAAGAGTTCCACCACCTTCTGGGCATTTGGCGGTAAATCCGCTTTACGCTACCACCTCGAGCGGTTCGGATATGCTCGTGCCGCTGGTGAACAGTGCATCCCGGTCAACGCGCGGAATCCGAGCGGGTGCTGGATAGTGCCTGCCATTGGCAGCTCCCTGGATCGTTGCGCCGCGAGCGCTCTTGAGCTGGAGATGGGGTTACGCGAGCGACTCTTAAGGAGCCTATGTTAAGCGTTGTTGATGGCTATGGCTTCCGCGGTGGAGTTGATCCATGAGCTGGCTGCGATCCTAGCTGGCCATTACGGTTTAAACGAGGCGGAGCTGGCGGAGAAGCTGACGGATGTTGTCAAGGCGGCGGTGGAGGAGCTCCTCTCCTTGAAGCTGCTGAGCGATCTCGCCGACTCTGTAGATGAGGTGGAGCGGTTGCCCGAGAGCGAGCTGGAGCGCGTTCTATCCGGGTTGGAGCTGGAGAAGCAGGCTGAGGGGGTCATCATCGTTGAGGGGGAAGGGTTCACCTACGTGAACAGATTGATGAGGTTTGGCGCGGTGTACAGGTTGAGGAGCAGGCTCCCTGAAGCCGCCCTACCAGTGGCGCTGCTCGGCTACTGGTACTTCAAGCTGGGGGTTGAAACCCAGCACGCGGAGTTTGCGGTGATTAAGGAGGGGAAGCTTGCCTGGTACGGTTGGCCTGACGAAGCTCTGGAGGAGCTGGTGAAGCCGCTCATCGCTGAGGTTTTTGGGCCAGCGCCTTCAACCGGGAAGCCCGCTGCGTAAGCCTCCTAAGCTGGAAGCTGGGCATAGAACGATGCCAGCCGTACCGCTGAGCGGTGTGCCCAATCTAAGCGGCGTAACGGTTGAATGCCCAAACGCGTGTGAAACGGAGGGCTTTGAGAGAGGTTGTTTGGAGCGGTAAGCCTTACATGAGGAAGACTGTCTATAGCATTGCTATAGTTTAGGTATAACGATCCAGAGCCCAGACTGCATACCGTAGCTCTCAAGTGCATGCTCGGCGGAGGGTTGTCCAAGTGCGCCAACACGCGCTGGTGTTGCTCAGCGAGACTGGCCTTTAAGCTTCGAGTGGGAGTGCACCTGCGGTAAGCGGTTTTCCACCTTAAGTTGCTGGAGCTTAGTAATGGGTGGAGGTGGTGAGCGGGGGGGACCTTGACGCTGGCGGCCGTGGTGTTGTGGGGTTGGCTAGGGGCGTACCCACCTGGGTGCTGTGCCCCGCGTTGCTCGACGGTGTGGTTTGGCTGAAGATCGGTGAGGGGGTTCGCGTGCTAGGTGTTAACAGGGAGAAGACGGCGGCGATCGACGTTCACGTGGATTGCGAGTGGGTAGGTAGTGTAAGCGTGTCAATGGATGCGGGCGCTGTAGCTCCCTTCTTCAAGCCTCTCAAGTCTATAGGCTCAGTGATGGACGTGAAGGTGGGTGAGAGCTTGACGCTGGCGCTCCCCTTCGATCGGAAGCTCATCGAGATTTCCCTCCCAGCGGATTTGGGGGAGATCCCTTCGATGCGGCTGCCTGAACCGAAGTTCGAGTGCTCCGCCTACGGGGTTTTCGATGAGACCGTAAGGCTGTTGAAGAGGGTAAGCGGCTCGAGCAGCGTTCGCGTGCGGGTGAGGGTGGAGAAGGAAAGATTGATTGTTGAACCACCTCGAAAAATCGTCTTGCTTAGGAGAGAACGTGATGCTGGAGGCGAGAACGCGGGCGGCGGGTTTGAGCCAATTGAAGTGAGAGTACATTTCGGCGACCTCCACAAGGTTCTAGACGCGTTCAAGGCGGCGGATCTAAACCCTAGCGTCCTTTGGCTCAGTGACCGCATCCTGGGCCTTAAAGCGGAGCACGGGAGGGCTAGGGTGGAGGGTTTGATAGCGGGGCAAATCGATTAGGTTCGAGGAGAGGCCTCTTGGCTGAGGATGCACGCCCAGCGTGAAGAAGGCTCACCCCGCTGTTTGAGTAGTTACCGGCTTCCTGATCCAGGTTGTGAGCTGGACGGAGGGGGAACGCATTAATACAATTTTCCGATTAATGTTGATGTTTAGGAGCTTTGGTGGTGTGCAGGTGAGGGAGGAGGTTAAATGGTGGCTTAAGGCTGCTGAGAGGAACGTTGAGAGAGCTGAAGCCTCGATTGAGAGGGGGGATTTCGAAGCGGTTGCCTTCTGGGCGCAGCAGGCGGTCGAGTTCTCTCTCAGAGCTCTCATACTCTTCAAGGGGGAGATTCCACCCAAAACCCACAACCTGGTGGAGCTGCATCGGCTTGTGAGCGATCTACTCAGCGGAGTTCGGGAGGAGCTTCTGAGCGAGTTGACGCCCTACTACTCGGTGTCGAGGTACCCGGACATCTTCATGGGGGTGCCCGTTGTTCACAAGAGCACGGCTGAGAGGTTCCTCCGGTTCTCCAGGGAGCTGTTCGAAAGGGTGCGGGAGGTTATCGAGCATGGAGTACGGTGATATCCTGAGGATCGTTAAAAGGTATCTGGAGAGGCTGAGCGAGCGCATAGAGGTTGCGGAGTGCTACATCTTCGGGTCGACCGCTAGGGGGGATAGGCTTAGATCCAGCGACGTGGACATACTCGTGGTATCCCCCTCCGTCGAGGGGCTGTGGCCTGATGAGAGGATAAGGCTGGCCTACGAGCTGTGGGGGAACGAGCTACCAGCCGACATCTTCATCCTCACGCCGAGCGAGTTCCAGAACCTGAAGGATAGGAGCGTTGTCCTGAAAGACGCATCCAGGTACTGGATCAAAGTAGTATAGCGGGTTCTGGTCCACCCGTGGGACGGTAAAAACAGAAGGATTGTTTGAAGACTCCTTCTCTGCTCTACTCCAGCTTTCTGCCGTAGGTTTCGAGGTGCACGATCTCCTTCAGCTCCTTCCTCGGCCTGGGCGGAGGCTGCTCGTCGGGATATCCGACTGCGAAGAGCCCGATCGGGAAGAGGTGGTCCGGCGCACCGATGATTTGCCGGACCTTGTCGGCCACGGGTACTGTGTGCAGCCAGACAGCCCCCAATCCTAGGCAGTGTATCGCCAGCCAGAGGTACATGGCTGCTAGCGATCCGTCGATCATGTAGGAGTCCGGCGCCCGCTGCTGGTCCGCTAGGACGACAATGGCTACCGGGGCTTCCGCCGCGTACCTAGCCCACGGGTGTATCTTTGAGAGCTGCTCCCGCCTCTCTCTGTCGCGTACTACGACGAATTCCCAGGGCTGCCAGTTCCTGGCGCTGGGCGCGTGCCTCGCTATATCGATCGCCTTTAAAACGAGGTCGAAGGGTACATCGTCCTTCTTGAACTTCCTGATGCTCCTCCTCGTCAGAAGGGCGTTGATACAATCCCTGTTTTCCACGCGGTGCACGCGAATGGATGGTATAATTCGTTTGCGACGCTCAGGCAGCCCTTCACCGCTCTACCGGGATCCGCTCCCCGCAGTCTTCTCGAGCTTTAACGGTAGGCTAAAGATGCTGAAGCTTACGGGCGCTTGTGGCTAACTGCAAGCTCGTCGCTTTGGATCTGGATAAAACGCTGTGGGATCACCCTGACGTTTCATCGACTGTACCCCCTTACAGGCGGGTTGATGCCGACGCGATAGCTGACTCGCTGGGGTCCTTGATCAGGTTGAGGAGGGGGGCGCGAGAGGTTCTGCGCGAGCTGAAGAGGAGGGGTATTGCTTTAGCTGTCGTGAGCTGGAACAACTACGATATAGCCGTGGAAGCTTTGAGGGCGCTCGATCTTCTCGACCTCTTCGACATTGTGATCATCGAGCCGCACCCGCACAAGGACCTCATGTTCAAACGGTTGTTGAAGTGGGCCCGCAGGAAGGGCATTGAGGCTGGCGACGTCGTTTTCCTGGATGATAACCCGGAGATGGTGGAGAAGGTGAAGCGCGCGTGGCCCGCGGTTAGAACGCTGAGGTTCGGCCACGATGTTCGCAGCTTCGAGGATCTACTCGGCCTCCTGTACCCGCTACAGGGCTAACCGCCTACCCGTTAAACGTCCTCGGCGAAAGTGTTGCTGTGCATCATGAAGGGGTTTAGGACTTTGAAGGCTTCCGCATACGCGGCTCCGATGAGCTTCCCCATGAGGCGCATGTAGGCTCTAACGGAGTCCTCGAGGGCTGGCGTGTACTGGGATTGATGGGCTCTCACCGCCTTCATCTTGACTTCCATGTACTCGCTCACGTCGATGATCGCGTTCGGCTTCCGGGTCCAGTAGAACGCTACGTACCGCACAGGGTGGGGCTTCAGCCCTTCAGCCAGCGGGATGGAGTGCGGGTGCGCCGAGAAGAAGGCGGCTTCAACCGCGAGAATGCCCGCCGCGCGGTGATCGGGATGAACTTCGTACGTGAGCCAAGGGTCCGGTGCTATTACCATGTCGGGCTTGTACCACCGTATGAGCCGGATCAGCTCGCGCCTGGCTTCGAGCGTCGGTTGAAGCTCTCCATCCCTGTAGCCCAGCCACACGAGCTCCTTCACGCCCAGTAGGCGGGCAGCCTCCTCCTGCTCCCTCCTCCTCACGAGGGCGAGCTTCTCCGGGTACATCTCGGGGTCCATTGTGCCCAGGCCGCCGTCGGTGAGCGTGACGTAGGCAACTTCAACACCCCTGCTGGCGAGCTTGGCTACTAGGCCGCCAGCCGCGATGTCCGTGTCGTCTGGGTGGGGTTGCACGCATAATACCTTCCGAACCCTATCGAAGGCTCTCGATAGGTCCTCCCTCATCATCTCCAAGTACGCTTTCACGGCCTCTCCGTAGCTCAAGCGAGAAACGAGACCCTCCAAGCCCTCCACGAGCCCTCATCCAGCGCCCCGTATATCACCTTAACCGATCCGCAAGCCTCAAGGCCTCCGCGTCGGACGCGAGCCTTCCCAGCGTCTGGTGAGCACTGATTATTTAACCGTGAGGTTTAGCCACTTGTGGTGCGTGCGGCTAGGCGCGCCGGCTATGTGGAGTACGCGATCAGGGAGATTGACGCTCTCGCCAGGCAGCTTGAGCGTAGCGGGAGGCGGGTCATCAGGCTGAACATCGGGGACCCCGTCGCGTACGGCCTCCAACCGCCCCAGGAGCTTAGGCGTCTGCTGGCTCAGGCTGTGGAGGAGGGTTACAACTTCTACTCGCCGAGCGAGGGGTTGTGGGAGCTGAGGGAGGCGATCGCGGAGAGGGAGCGTAGGGTTTGGGGGGTGGATGTTTCGCCGGAGGATGTGCTGGTGACGACGGGGGTTTCGGAGGGGATCAGCATGCTGATGGCCGCGCTCATCGATGAGGGGGATGAGGTCCTCCTGCCCTCCCCCTGCTACCCCGTCTACGTCCCCTACGTTAGGCTGTACGGTGGAGTGCCGAAGTTCTACCGCGTAGTTGAGGAGGGTGGGGTGTGGAGGCTGGGGGACGACCCTGCAGAGCTCGTCACGCCCCGCACGAAGGCTGTCGTCATCATCAATCCCCACAACCCGACGGGGGCCGTCCTGAGCGAGGGGGAGGTGCGCAAGCTCGTCGAGGCGGCTCTATCGGTTGGAGCTTGCGTGGTCTCGGACGAGATTTACGACGAGCTGGTGCTCGAGGGCTGCTACAGGAGCACGGCCGCCGTAGCCGGGGATGCACCGCTGATCGTCTTGAACGGCTTCTCGAAGCGATGGCTGGTGACCGGCTGGAGGCTCGGCTACATGTACTTCCGCGGGCCCGGGTCGGAGGAGGTGCGGGACGCGGTTGTCAAGCTGGCGAGGACAAGGCTCTGCCCACCGACGCCGGCTCAAAGGGCGGCCGCGCTCTTCCTGCAGCGGGAGGAACCGTTCGTTAAGCAATTGAGGGAGGAGGTGAGAGTGAGGAGGGACTTCTTCGTCAAGCTCGTTAAAGAGGTTCCGGGGTTGGAGCTGGCGAAGCCCATGGGCGCCTTCTACGCTTACCCGAGGCTCGCGGTGGAGGGCGATTGGGGCGACGATTACGGCTTCGCGAAAGCCCTACTGATGGAGGAGGGCGTGGCCGTCGTGCACGGGGGAGGGTTCTACGACTACAGGCGCGACAGGTTCAGGGTCGTCTTCCTGCCGCCCAGCGAGATGATGGCTGAAGCCGTGGAGAGGATAGAGAGGTTCATCGAGCGCCACTCGAGCTAGAGCCAATCAGTGGAGCGCCAGAGCGGGAGCCTCGTTCCAAGCCCCCTCCTAACCGCCTCCCTGTACAACCTGTAGGCGACTATGACGTCTTCGCACGCCATCCCGATTGGGCTGAAGAACCTCAACCCACCACCCTCCGGTTTCCCTCTCGCAACGATGCTGGCGATGCTCTCGATTCTACCCTCGTCGAGGAGGCCCCGCTTCCAGAGCTGCGTAAGGGAGACCCACTCCCTGCTCTTTATCTGCTCCCAGTAGTCCACTACGATCCTATCGGCCCTGAGCACAGTCGCTTCCTCGAACTCGTTCTTCCCGATTTCGATGCAAGCCACATCCCGCTTGAGCCACGAGTCCCTCACCACGGGGGATCGAGCGGTGGTTGCCGTAACGACGATGTCGCTGCCCCTCACGGCTTCCTCCAGTTTCTCCGCAACCCTCCCTCCAACCTCTCTCGCGACAGCCTCAGCCTTCCCCCGTATCAAGTCGTAGATTCTGAGCTCCACGCTCGGCAGCGCCCTTGCGATGCAGTGGGCTGCAGCTCTGCCCACGACTCCAGCCCCCACGATCGTCGCCGTAGCCGCGCCCTCGGGCGACAGGTACTTCGCCCCGACGCCGGCTACAGCACCCGTCCTCACGGCCGTTATGAGGGCCCCCTCCATCACGGCTAGCGGGCGGCCGGTCTCCGCATCGCTCAACACGACTACATCGAGTCCGTGGGGGAGTCCAATTTCGGGGTTCGTGTAGAAGCCTGCCGCCCACTTGATGCCGGCGACGTTGAGCTCCTTGAGGTACGCGGGCATCGCGATGATGTGCCCCTTCGGGGAACCGTCCTCCCGGTAGAACTCGAGGGCCACCTTCGGCGGCATGACAACCGTGCCTTCAGCCATCATCCTCAAGACCCTCTCCACATCAGACAGTGCAGCGCCAAAATCGAGGAGGCCGCACTCAATCAGGTCCTCCCTACTCAGGTAGAGGATGTCGAGCTGCACCAAAGGCTGGCGTACCAGACGAATATCAAGCTTTCCCACCGCTCCTTCAACCGCGAGCTTGATTGAGAGGGTTCTTAGCCTAGAGGGGCGCGATCAGCCTGTAGTACATCACCGTGGCTCGCACCGCAGGGATTGCTCGCACGAGATGCCCCATCATGACCTCCAGGTCTGCCAGCTTCAGCCCCGCTTCACCCTCACCCCTGACGAGCAGCAGGCGGCGCGAGACCGTCTCGGCTTTCTCGAAGAGCTTCTCGAGACGGCGGAGGTACTCGCCGACGTAGTACGACTTCTCCAGCTCGGCCTCGACCAGCTCAGCTTTCACGCCGGGGACTTCGACCTCAACCACGTCCATGTCGGTTATCCACTCCAGGCTGGTGATGGCGTTCTCCTCCTCGCTCGTTAAGCTCCGCTCGATGGGTACGGACGCCTCGAAGAGGAAAGCCTTCACATAGCGCCCCAGCTCGCTCAGCTCTTCGAGCGCCTCGCCCGGAACGAGCCTGTGGAGAGGGGTTCCCCTCTCGAGGGCCCCCCTCAGGATCTCTGGGTCAACCTTGAGCTTGCTCGCGAGTTGCAAAGCCACAGCGTCCTCGTCCACGTAGAACTCGATGAACGCCAGACCCCCGTGGGTCGCGGGTATGGGTGTGATGCCCTCGAGCTCGACGGGTCTCTCCGCCTCCAAGGCCACGCTGGGTGTGAGTTGGAGGGGCCAATCCCCCTTGAAGGACTGTATGGCGTCAATGTACTCAAAAGCTTGAGCGATGCTAATCCCCTTAACCCTCTCGCTGAGGAGGATCCTGTAGCCACCCTCATCGCTCATAAGCGCCTAGAGAGGCGCACGCAAATAAAACTGACCCGAAAGGGTGGACTCCCAGCCGGGACTCCCCGCTCTCTTGGGAGCTTGCACTCCGGATCAGCCAGCTGGGTTTTAATACTACCATGGGAGATTACCATTTGGTGAGCCCTATGGGTAAGCTTGTCAACGTCTCGGTGAAGGTCCCGAAAGAGCTGAAGGAACAGATGAAGCAGGTGGACGTCAATTGGAGCGAGTACCTAAGGAGCGTCATTGAGGCCAAAGTGAGGGAGGAACTGGCGAAGAAAGCTGCGAGCAGGCTTGACGAGATCAGGAGAGGGGCTGCGAAAGTTCAAACGGGTGAGATTGTCAAATGGCTGCGGGAGGATCGCGTGAGAGGCTCCGAGTAGTGCTCGACGCTAGCGTGGTGTCGAAGTGGATTGTACCGGGTGAGCCCTGGGAGGAAGAGGCTGCCCTCCTCTGCAAGAGAGTTGCGGAGGGTCGCGTGGAAGCTCACGTTCCAGCCCTCCTACTTTACGAGGTTTCCTCCGTGATTTTAAGAGTAGCCCGCGCGGGTGCGGTGAAGATGGAAGATGCCTTGGAGGCACTTGCGCTCCTCAACTACCTCTTGAGCGTGCACCCGGCCGAGTGGCGGGACATGCCGGAAATCGTAAGGCTCGCCCATGCTACGGGGCTGACCGTTTACGATTCCGCCTACCTTCACCTGGCTGCGAGCACTGGCGCGGTACTGGTGACAGCTGACGAGGAGCTAGCCACCAAGGGCAAGAGGGTTGCGGATGTCATCCATTTAGCCGATTTGGCATCCCGCCTGAGGAGGCTGGGGATCCCTTAAAGCCGCCCCAAAGGTCGAGGAGGAAGAGGGGCACGTCCTCATCGGAGAGAATGATGACGTTCCTCGGGTACCTTCTGTGCGGCTTCCCCGTCTTTACCTCGATCTTTAGGTTGCCGGCTATCACGTCAACTTCGTAACCGTTGCGCCAGAAGTACACCTCCCCGAACCTCCTGAAAGCGTGCTCCTGCACAACCCACTCGACCAGCGCTGCCCTCTGCGGCGGGAGGGCTAGGAGGCTTGAGAAAGCCCGGGCGGCAAAGGGGTCGCGGAAGAATATCTTCTTCTCGCGCCTGTAAAACACCCTGTCCCCGTGCCTCATGTAAGCGACTGAGACGAGGAACATGTCCTCCATCAGCCTCACGTAGTCCTGGACCGTGTTGTGGGATACGCCCAGCTCGCCGGCGATCGCGTTGTAGCTCAGCGCGCTCGGAGCCTTCGCGATCAGCTCCCTCGCGATGAGCCGGAGGAGCCTCGGGTTTCTACCCGCTTTCACCACGTCGCGTTCAACGCTCGCAACGAGATCCTCGGCGAACCTCGCGTCACTGTTGATGCTCCTCGGAAAACCCCCGGTCACGAGGTACTTCTCGAATAGCGCTACCAATCTACTGTGCTCACTGGGTTTCGGTTCAACCCCGAGCGCTGCGACGTACTCGGGGTAGCTGAGGGGGAGCACCTCGATCGTCCTACCCTCACCCCTCCTCCCGGGGAAGGCCTCAGCGAACGCTTTGATCCTGAAAGAGGCTGAACCGAGGAGGATGAGCACGTCGCTATCGAAGTAGCCCATATCGATGAACCCCTTCACGATCCTCCACCAATCCTCTAGACCGGTGACCTCATCGAGCACCACCACTGAGGATTTAACGCCGTGAGCCTGCCTGAAGCCCTGGTAGAACTCGAGCACCCTCCTCAGCTCCTTCACGTCCGCCGCCAAGTCGCAGTTGAAGTAGAAGATGGACGCGGGGTCCCGATCCTTCAACAGCTGCGAGATGAGGAGTTTCACGCCGGTCGTTTTGCCCACCTGCCTCGGCCCTAGAACGAAGTTGAGGGAGAAAGGCTTCAGTGAAACCGAGCTCAACCAGTTGGGCGTCCACTTGACCTCCATCCTGCTGAACTCCCGGAGATCCCTATCCCTTTCCACCCAGTTGCTCCACTCCCACCAGGGGTTCTGCGCGTAAGCTAAATACTCCATTCAGTCCTTAGACTGACAAGGACTTTTATATATTTTGTCAGTATACTGTCAAGGTAGACTTAAGGGCACGCGGTAACGGGGCGGCGTGCTCCAACTGGTTGCACAAGCCGTCGGCCTCATGCTGGCTGGAGTGGCCCTAGCTAGGCTGTACCCGAAGCCGGTTGACATCCTGAACAAGCTCCTCTTCTACGGTACACTTCCTCTCGCCCTAACGGTCTCCATCGTCAGGATCGCGGATCTGATAGCCTTCTCCCTCGCCTTCGGAGCGGCTTTAATTCACATGGCGGCTACGATGGGCGCCGCGATAGCTCTAGCCAAGCTTGCGAGACTCGAGTCGGGGAGGGAGCTAGTAACCCTCATCAGCCTCCCCAACGCCCTCTTCATCGCCTTCCCCCTAGCTGCAGCCCTGCTCGGCGACTCGAAGTACGCCGTCCCCCACGCTGTAGCCTTCAATGCGATCCTCGTCCTGCTCTTAGCCTACCTCGGCTCCAGGGGGCCTAGACGGGTCAGAGCCGCGGTAGCCCTGTACGCGGCCTCCTTCATCGCGGGTTTAGCGCTGAACCTCGCGGGCGCATACAGGGTAGCGGCCAGCTTCTTCGATACGTTGGCGAGAACCGTCAGCACGGTCAACCAGCTGTCCTTCGTCGTCGTCGGTGCCAGTCTCTACCCGCTAAGAGTCTCCCGATCAATGTCGAGGAGCATCGCCCTCGTCGCGGCCTTCCGCTACCTCGCCTCCCCCCTGATGCTCCTGGCAGCCCTCTCGGCTTTCAGCTTCCTCGGGCTCACCCTCGACTCGGGGTTCGTAGCCGGATCGCTCCTACAGAGCATCATGCCCCCCGCGGTCACCTGCATCGTTATAGGGAGGGAGCTGAGGATGGATGAGAGTCTCATAGCGGCAGCGATCGTGACGCTCACCCCGGCGTCCGTCATCCTCGCCGTGCTCCTTCAAGGCGTGGGGGCGATCCCTGGTAGCTTCGGGTAGGGTCTCGCCTCCCAAACGGCTGGGAGGCCGCAAACGAACCTGGTCAACCTCTCCACGCCGATCCCGAAGCCGGCTGAGGGAGAGACCCCCGTCTTCAGCATGTCCAGGTACCAGCTGTACTCGGCCGGGTTCTCGCCGCTATCTATCAAGCGCTGCAGTACTCTGCCGTACTCGTACTCGCGCTCAGCCCCCGAAGCAGCTTCCCCGAAGCCCTCCGGGTACACCAAGTCGAAGTCCCTGAGGATGCCGGGCCTCTCAGGGTCCTCCCGATCGTAAAAGCCCCTCGCCGTCTTCGGGTAGTCGATTATGAAGAAGGGGCGGTCGAAGCTGGCGCTCAGCGCGACCTCCGCCTCCCACGGGATCTCCTCGCCCAACTTCACCGGGTAGCCCATTTCGCCGGCCAGCTTTACAGCCTGCTCGTAGGTGATCCTCGGGAAAGGCGGCCTGTACTGCTCCATGTCGCGTCCCAGCGCCTCCAGGTCCCTCCAGTTATCCTCCAGGACCCGGCCGATGACGTAGCAGAGCAAACCCTCTGCGATCCTCATCGCGTCCTCGTAGCTAGCCCTCCTCATCTCTATGTCCACCTGGAAGAACTCGGCCAAGTGCCTACCCGTCAGGAGGGCTTCGGGCCTCTCCAGGCGAACGTTCGGGGAGACGAAGTAGATCCTGCCTAGCACGTGCGCCATCATCTGCTTGTAGAGGATGGCGCTGCTCATCACCTTGTACTTGTGCCCGTAGAACTCGACGACGGCCTGCTGAGCCCCCCTTATCCCGGGGTCGGTGGCGGGACCGATGATGGGTGGCAGCAGCTCGGTGAAACCCCTAGCATCCAGGTACTCGCGGATCGCCCTCAGGATCGTGGCTTGAACCCTGAAGACCCGCGCGTACTTAGACTCGCTGCAGTACAGGTGGTAGCACTTCGAGAGCTTCTCCAGCAGCTTCGCGGCGAGCGTAGCGCCGTCGCTCTTCGCGTACTTCTCGAACCACTCGACGGACGGGTGCAGCCTGACGATTTTCACGCCCCCTGCTCCAGAGGGAACGGTTATGAACCTACCTGTCAATTCGACGGAATAAAACAAGTTTGAAATACATTCAGCCATTTAAGCATGAAATATCGGTCAAGTATACGGGAAATTCATGTCTTTTTAGTTGAAATGACATGGAGGTGGCTGCTCGGCTTTAGCCCTGCCTACTCGAGCTCTCCCCGAAGGCCTTGAGGAACTGCTCCCGCGCCTCCCTAAGGCTTACGCCCTTCCGCCTCGAGTACCGCTCGAGGTCGGCCGCCTCTGGTTTCACCCTAACGATCCTCCCCTCCCCGTCGTACGCGATCTTCGCTCGCACGCGCTCCCCTGAGACCTCGACTTCAACGGTTTCGCGCCTGAGCTTCAACCTGTCGACCACGGTCCAGCGGACGCCCAGCGTGCCGAGCTCCATCATCATGAGCTGTGCCAGCTCTCGGGCTCGAGCGGGCTCCGCTAGCACCTGCACTATGAACGCGGGTCTCCCCTTCTTCCCCACCGCTGGGATCGTGTAAACGTCCAAAGCCCCCCTCTCCATCAGGAGGTCCCTCGCGTAGGCGAGGAGCTCTCCGTCCACGTCATCAACGTTCGTCTCCAGCACGGCGACCCTATCGCGAAGCTCGCCGCCGGTCAGCTTCACCTCGTAGGCGATCAGGGGTTGAACCCCGTAATCCCTCGACCCCGCCCCGTAGCCAACTCTCGCAACCTCGAGCACCGGCGTTTCAGCCAGAAACTCGTCGGCTAGCGCGGCGAGCACCGCAACCCCGGTTGGCGTCGCCAGCTCCCCCTCCACGGGCCCAAGCCGGAAGGGAATCCCCCTTAGCCTCAGGATCTCCCTCGTAGCAGGTGCCGGTGATGAGACGAGCCCGTGCGCCGTCCTAACGGGGCCGCCGCCGACCGCTACGGGTGTAGCCATCACCCTGCACCCCGCCAACCCTAGACTCTCGATTAGGAGCGGGGCTGCAACAACGTCGAACAGGGTGTCAGCAGAAGCCAGCTCGTGGAGGTGCACCCCACCGCCACCGTGCACGGCCGCCTCAGCCTCCTCCATGAGCTTGAGAGCCGCCCGAGCTCTCTCGTAGACGTAGTCTGAGAGGTTGAGAGTCGAGCGGAGCCTTTCGAGAGCAACGTAGAAGTCTGGGAACCCCCTTTCCGCTTCGGTCTCATCGATCCTCAGATCCAGCCTGACGGCCCGAACTCCAGCCCTTTCCACTCTCTCGAGCGAGACTTTGAAGCCGCGCACCCCATCAAGGACGGAGGGTAGCGCGGAGGCCAGCTCGTGTAGCCGGTTTACGTCAGCCCCCATGTCCAGCAAGGCGGCGGTGAGCATGTCGCCTGAAACGCCGGAGACCGATGCGTCAATCAGGAGCGCTCGCATCCCTCGTCTACCGAAGCGATACTTATCAGCCTTTCCCCCCGAAGCCCCTTATGAGTGTCAGGGAGGTTTTGGAGGCGGTAGCGAGAGGTTCGATCAGCGTGGAGGAGGCTGAGAGGAGGCTCCGCCTGCTCACCCTGGAGATCGTTGGGGACTACGCGAGGCTGGACGTGGGTAGGGAGCTGCGGAGGGGGGTTCCTGAAATCGTGCTAGGCGACGTGAAGAGGGTGGGCGAGTTAGTCGAGATCATCAGGAGGAAGCTACCAGCCGCAGGCAGAGTGATCGTGAGCAGGGTTGGTAGGAGGAAGGTTGAAGCCATCATCGGGGAGTTGAAGCCGGCTAGCTACAGGTACGAGGAGAGGGCCAGAATCCTCGTCGTGTACGGAGAGGGCTTCCAGCCGCGCAAGACGGGTGGGCGTGTGGCGGTGTTGAGCGGCGGGACCGCCGACATACCCGTCGCTGAGGAGGCCAGGGTCATAGCGGAGGAAATGGGCTGCGAAGTCAGGTGCTGGTACGACGTGGGCGTCGCGGCGCTGCACAGGGCTATCCAAGCGGTCAGGGAGGCGCTGGAGTGGGGGGCTGACGCCATGATCGTCGCCGCGGGCCGGGAGGCGGCTCTCGCCTCCGTGGTGGCGAGCCTAGCCGACGTGCCCGTCGTGGGACTGCCAGTGTCCGTGGGATACGGCTTCGCTGGCCAAGGGTTGAGCGCTCTCGCCTCCATGCTCCAGTCCTGCCCCCTCGGCCTAGCCGTTGTGAACATCGACGCTGGGGTGGCAGCCGGGGTTTTCGCAGCCATGGTGGCTAACGCAGTGGCGAGAGCTAGGGCGGCAGGGAGTAAAGGTGGTGGCTCGTGACCTCCCCGGGGAGTCAACCCAATAAGCTCGAGAGGCTGATCGAGTGGTTCAAGGAGCTGGGCGGCCCCGTTGTGGTAGCCTTCTCCGGAGGCGTGGACAGCAGCCTGGTTCTGAAGGCCGCTGCTGAGGCTCTCGGCCCCTCCCAGGTGTACGCGGTGACGGTTGAAAGCCCTCTCCACCCGGCTTCAGAAATCAGGGTTGCGAGGGAGGTGGCCTCGCGACTGGGGGTCAACCACGTAGTCGTACGGGGTGACGAGCTCGAGGACGACAATGTCGTGAGCAACCCGCCCAACCGCTGCTACTACTGCAAGAAGAGGATCGTCGCTAAGATGAAGGAGGTGGCTGCCCGGGTCGGGGCGGTGGCGATTGTCGACGGTACCAACGCGGAGGACTTGATGGGCCACAGGCCGGGCCTCAAAGCGCTGAGGGAGGAGGGTGTGAGGAGCCCGCTCCTCGAGCTCGGTTTCACGAAGAGCGAAGTCCGAGCCGCAGCCAGAGCCCTGGGTCTACCGAACTGGGATAAGCCGTCGGCAGCCTGCCTGGCGTCCAGGATCCCCTACGGCGTGAGGATCACCGTGGATAAGCTCTCCAGGATCGAGAGGGCTGAGGAGCTGGTGAGAGCCATCACGGGCGCGCGGGTCGTCAGGGTGAGGGATCACGGCGATGTAGCGAGGATCGAGGTGGGGAGGGAGGAGAGGAAGCTCCTCTTCTCCGAGGAAATCATGGACGCGCTGGCGCGCGAGCTCAAAAACCTCGGCTGGAGGTACGTCGCTCTAGACCTGGAGGGCTACAGGACGGGCAGTCTGGATGAAGTGCTGGAGAGAGCGGCTGCGCCAGAAGCCTAACCCGGCTGAAAGTGCCTTGCATCACCCGCCACCAGAGCGCCCACCGCGCGTGAGCAACCCTCTATTCCGCGCGCCCCCTCCGACTTGACACGCCTACAAAGCTGCTCCCCGACGGAGCCCTCGGAGCGTATCTGCGTTTTTCTTGACTGAGAAAGATCTCGCCCCGCTCGAGCTAACCGCTGTCGACTACCCTGGGACCATCAGAGGAAGTAGCAGTGCGAAGAGGAGAGAGGGGAGCAGGTCCCCAACTCTGACACGCCTCAGGTTGAGCAGGTTGATCCCTACCCCGAGCAGGGGGACACCTCCGCACACGGTTAGCGTGCTAACCGAGCTTGGGGGCAGCGAAGCCTTGAGGAGCCAACCGAGCAGGGCGAGGGAACCTTGAAAGGCGAGTAGGGGGAGTGCGCTCGCCATTACGCCCCAGCCGAGCGTGGCAGCGTAGGCTATCGAAACCGTGCCGTCCATCACGGACTTCGTCAGGATGATGGAGGGATCGCCCATCCCGTCCATGATCGAGCCCACAACCGTCATCGGCCCCACGCAGTAGGTGAGAAAGGCTGTCATCAAGCCCTCCGCGAACCCCGAGCCCCCGGCCCTGGATGCCAGCGACGACATGCGCTCCTCCAGCCTGACGAAGTGGCCGAGGAGCGCGCCCAGCAGAAGGGAGAAGACCACTATGATCGGGTTGGCCTTCTCCAAGGCCATGCTCGCCCCGAGGGCTAAGGTGAAGAGGCCCACAGCCTCCCTCAAGAGCTCCAGCGCGCCCTTCGGAACCTGCCTCCTCAAGGCCAACCCACCGATCGAGCCCGCGACGACGGCAGCCGCGTTAACAATCGTGCCGAGCACGGGGCGTGGATCAATGGGGGCTTAATTCCTTGTCTCCACGGGCTCCGCCGGTGTAGCATTTGGAAGCGAAGAGAACGCGTTTACAGACTCGGTGTAGCTTCCAGCCTCGCCTCCAACACCGGCTGAGCTATGCAGGCTTACACCTGGCGCGACTTAGCTTCGAAAGAGAGCTTCGCCCCAGCGGCTGCGGTAAGCAATCTCACTGAGCGCTTTTCTGTCCGTGACGGGCCCTTTCTCTTCAGCTGGGTAGCCGATCGCTATCATCGCGACCATCCTGGCACCGTTGGGTAACTTGAGGAGTTTTTTGAGATCGTCCTCCTCGTCGCGATGGACTTCGATCCAGCAGGTTCCCAAACCTAAGCTGTGTGCTGGATTTCTGTAGTGGAGACTTTATGTTTGGTTTTTGCTCCTATGTTTCAACTATTTTAACAGCTATCAGCGGCGATTCTAATCCTAGAATCTGCTCGATTTTTAGGCTAACGACTTTATTTTCCATTTCTTTAGGCTTAAGTCATTTTGGCTTGCTATATTTTTGCTTCGTCGATTACTATTTTGGCTATTTTCTTGACGTCTGCCTCGTAGATGTCAAGTGTGGGTACTTTTTGCAGGTATTTGGATATGTCAATTTCGTAGTCGATTCTTTTCCCAGCTTTCTCCAGGACTTTTGAGGCGCAGCGGTTGCCACACCCGTTTATGACAATGTTCCTTTTTGCTTTTTCTGCAATTTCCAAGTGTGGCTTTGAGCCTGCCGCAACAGCGGTTATGCAGCACATTCTAGCCTTACCCATGTTTGTAAGCAGAACGCCTACCGCATGCCCTATTTGGCCAACGTTAGCTGCTCCGTCGCAAACCCAAACGATATTTTCATGCTCGGCAACCTTATGGCAAGGTGGAAGAATCTTAGGTGTTGCAGCATCTTTATACTCGTCGGCTAATTTCTTTGGTTTTCCCCGATCATTTCCTCCGTTATTCTTCAGAATCCCTTCAGTATTCATGTACGCCAGCCTCCCTTAGGGCCTCTTTAAATGTTCCTTCGCTTGGGCAAATGCCTATTATGCGTATATCCTTGTCAATGATAATGGCTGGGCTTGCCGCTATGCCATACTCGCTTGGTTTTGGGTTTATTCCACGGTAGATTTCAATCTCGATCTTATCCTTACTTTTATCTTCTCTACGAGTTTATGCCAAAAGAAACTATACAAGGTACATAGGAAGTGGCAAAGCAGCTGGTTATGGGCTTGCCCTTAGAATGGCGCCATTCTTGACGGTTTGCACCTGCACAATGGATGCTAAAACCGCGTTGTGGATCAACCTTCTAGCCCTCTGTATGCACTGGTTCTCCCTAGTCGGGTGCACGCGGTTGGTCAGCAGAACGATGAAGATGCCGAGCTCCGGGTCGATCCAGAGGGATGTCCCTGTGAAACCCGTGTGGCCGTACGCTCTGGGTGACATCAAGTCGCCGCAGCTGCAGGGCCTGCAGTTGAGAGCCCAACCGAGGCCGCGGCACTCGTTGAGGCCCTGCGTGTGGTTTCTCGTGGCGAGCTCCACAGTTAACGGGCTTAGAACCCTCACACCGTTGAAGGAGCCCTTGTTGAGCCACATCTGCGCGTAGACGGCTAGGTCGGCCGCTGTGGAGAAGAGGCCCGCGTGGCCAGCCACGCCCCCCATGAACCAGGCGTTCTCGTCGTGAACTTCACCCTTCAGAACCCTACCCCTCAGCCTGCAGAACTCCGTCGCAACGGCCCGCTCCTTGAGATCCCCCTCTGGGTTGAAGGTTGTCTCACGCATCCCTAAAGGCTTGAGCACCAGCTCGCTAACCACCCTGTCTAGGCTCTCTCCCGTCACCATCTCGATTATGCGGCCGAGCAGGATGAAGCCCAGGTCGCTGTAGACAACCTTTGAGCCGGGCTCGTACTCAAGGTTCACGCTGGCAACATAGCTGTAGACCTCCTCCCTCCTCGACAGGAGGGAGTAGAGGGGGAGGTGGGCCGGTAAGCCTGAAGTGTGCGTGAGCAGGTGCCAAACCCTCACTCGGGCCTTCGAGCCGCTACTGAAGGCTGGGAAGTACGTGGAAACCGGGTCGTCGAGGCTCAGCTCACCCCTCTCCACGAGCCTTAAGACGACCGGCGTTGTGGCGACAACCTTCGTCAAGCTGGCTAGATCGAAGACCGCGTCTGTAGTCATGGGGCGCTTCTCGGGGAATAACTGGGAGTACCCGTAGGCCCTACGCAAGACCACCCTACCGCTCCTCGCCACGAGCAGGACGGCACCGGGGAAGCAGCCGGCCTCAACCAGGCGCGTTAGAAGGTGATCGACCGTGGCCAGCCTCTCAGGGTCGAAGCCGTGCTCCTCGGGCCTACCGCTGGGGAGCATGGTGGAGCCACGTTAAAGAGAATAATAACCCTTGCTCGTTGCCGCTGTGGGGGAGAGGCGCCTAATAGTGGCTGTGGACGGTGGGGGCAGCGGGTCGAGAGCCCTCCTTTTCGGCTGCGATGGGAGCGTGCTCTCCCTGCACAAGGGGCCCCCGTTGAACTACGCGGTCCTGGGGCCTACAGCCTTCACCGCGAACCTGGGGTTGCTGCTGAGACCCGTTTCTGAGTTTTCCGGCGCGATCGAAGGGTACGTCTTCAGCCTAGCGGGGGTATCGGCGTACAGGGGGGAGGTTGAGCAGCTGCTGCGAAGGGAGCTCGGCGTGGAGCGCGTCTGGCTTCTCACGGACGTTGAAGCGGCGTACATGGCCGCTGCTCGCGGGCGGGATGCCATCGTGGTTTCAGCTGGAACCGGCTCCTTCGCCTACGGGAGGAGGGCTGGCAGGGAGGCGAGGGTTGGTGGCTGGGGCTACCTGTTCGGTGACGAGGGGAGCGCCTACTGGATCGGTAGGGAGTTCGTCCGCAGGTGCTTGATGCACTACGACGGCAGGCTGGCGGAGGGTGAGCTCTCCCTAAAGCTCCTCCTGGAGGAACTCCACGCACCCAACGTCAGGGACGCTCTGGCGAAGCTGTACAGGGAGTACACGTCCCCCAGCAGGGTTGCGGAGCTGGCGAAGGTTGCTTGCAAGGCTGCTGAGATGGGGTGCCCGATGGCTCTCGACCTGATCGGGGACGCTGCCCGGCTGCTGGAGCAGATGGTTTCAGCGGTTGCTGAGCAGTTGGGCTTCACGGGGGAGGTAGACGTCTACGGGACCGGAGGGGTGATCATCGGCTGCAAGCCTCTTGCGGAGGCCTTGAGGCGCGAGGTTGAGTCGAAGCCGGGGAGGAGGTTCCACGTGAGGCCCGCACCACCCCTGCTCGGCTGCGTCCTGCACTACCTCCACTCTGTCAAGGGTCTTGGCGTGGACGAATTGGAAAAGGTGAACCTTGAAATACCAACTGAGGATTACTGATCGCGTGGGCGAGGGGACTTTCGAGCTGCTCGCGCGCCTCGAGACGGAGCAGAGGAACCCTATCAGCGAGAGGCTCAGCGAGCTGCCGACGATAGAGATCCTTAGGATCATCAACGAGGAGGACAAGAAGGTCGCCTACGCGGTGGAGCGCGCGCTACCCGAGATCGCCAAGCTCGTCGATACGATCCTGGAGGCGATCAGGAGCGGGGGGCGCTGGATCTACGTGGGGGCTGGGACGAGCGGGAGGCTCGCGGCAATCGATGTGGCTGAGCTCCTCTCCACCTACAACGTGGGGCCGGAGACCGTCGAAGCTCTCGTGGCGGGCGGCCCTGGAGCAATGGTGAGGCCGATTGAGGGGGCGGAGGACGATGAGGAAATGGCGGTGAGAGAGCTGAAAGCTAGGAGGATACGCGAGGGGGACGTCGTGGTCGGCATCAGCGCGAGCGGGCGGACCCCCTACGTTGTGTCAGCGCTCCGCTACGCGAAGAGCGTCGGGGCGAAAACGGCGATTATCACGAGCGTCGAGAACTCCCCCGCTTGCGAGTACGCCGACATAAAGATCGTCCTGAGGACGGGGCCGGAGGTGGTGACGGGCTCAACTCGTATGAAGGCGGGTACCGCGCAGAAGATGGTTCTAACGATGATCAGCACGGCTGTCATGGTGAGGTTGGGGAAGGTTCACGGGAACCTGATGATCTCCCTGCAGCCGGTCAGCGGGAAGCTCAGGGAGAGAGCGAAGAGGATACTCATGATGGAGGCCGGAATCGATTACCGGAGCGCCTCAGAGATTCTGGAGAAGGCCAACTACAACTTGCCGGCCGCCATCGTCATGGCGGTAGCGGGCGTCAGCTACGAGGAGGCTTTGCGCTACCTCGAGCGGGCGAACTACATCCCCGTGAAAGCGATAGAGCTGGCGAAGGGTGGTCGCGTTGAGGGTTAGGTTGGGCTTGGAAAGCCCGGAGCTGGGGAAGCTCCTGGCAGGCAAGAAACTGGGTATCGCCACCAACCACACGGGGGTTACCCCCGAGATGAGGCACATAATCGAGATTGCAGGTGAGCACGGGGAGGTTGAGGTGGTTTTCACTCCCGAGCACGGGTTGTGGGGTTCAGCTGCAGCCGGCGAGCTTGTCTCATCGAGGGTGGATGAGGAGTACGGCGTGAGGGTCTGCAGCCTCTACGGAGAGACCCTGGAGCCACCCACCGAGGAGCTGCAGAAGCTGGACCTCGTCGTGTACGACATCCAGGATCTAGGGCTCCGCTGGTACACCTACGCATCAACGCTCTACTACACCGTTAAAGCGTGCGCTAAAGCGGGCACTCCCCTGCTGGTCCTCGACAGACCGGCTCCACTGACGGGGGCAGTGACGGAAGGGCCGGTCCTCGATCCCACCTACAAATCCTTCACCGGGTTGGCTAGAATCCCAGCCCGCTACGCGTTAACCCCAGGCGAGCTAGCCCTCTACTACTCGAGAGTTGAGGGGCTGGGTGGTGAAGTTCACGTTGCCAGGATGGCGGGTTGGAGGAGGGAGATGTGGTTCGATGAGACAGGGCTCCCCTGGGTTCCCCCTTCACCCAACATCCCGAACCTTGAGGCAGCTCTCGTCTACGCTGGAGCCTGCCTACTCGAGGGTACGAACCTGTCCGAGGGTAGGGGGACCGCTTCGCCCTTCCTCCAGTTTGGGGCACCCTGGATCCGGGCGAGGAGGCTCGCTCAAGCTCTCAACGAGCTGAGGCTGCCCGGGGTAATCTTCCGCCCCGTCAAGTTCGTCCCTACAGCGAGCAAGTACAGGGGGCAGGAGTGCGGGGGCGCCTACGTGCACGTTACCGATCGGTCGGTTTTCAGGCCCTTCGTGACCTTCATCGAGGTTCTTAAGACCGTGAAGCGCCTCTACGGGGACCGCTTCCACCTCATGAGTAGGGAGCACGAGCAGCAGGTAGAGTACTTGAAGGACTACACAGGCTGGTCGAGCGGGGCCAGTCGGTACGCTATCGATTACCTCGCCGGTACCTCGAGGGTCCGCGAGTGCATCGAGGGGTTGAGGGGCGTGGAGGAGGCTGAGGAGGAGTGGAGGAGGGAAAGAAACGAGTTCATCGAGAAGGCGCAAAGCGTCCTCCTGTACGAAGGGGGGCTAAGGCCTTAGAGCTCTCTAAGCGTCTGCCTCAGCTGCTCGCTCGGCGCCATGAGGGCTTGGGCGTACCTGAACCCCGACTCGATCCCCCTGATCCTGAAGAGGCAGCTGTAGTACTCGATGTAGGGGAAGCCGGTCTCCCCCCTGGCGAAGGCGTAGGCGCTCGCCGCCTCCCTCCACACTTCGAAGGTCTCACCGATGTCGACGTACACGTTCGGCCGGTAGCCTCGAGGATCCTCCCAGTTCTCAGCGAAGAAGAGCCTTCGAACCCGGTGGGCAGGCCTCTCCCTCTTAACCGCTGGTAGCGCAGCGTAGAAGAGCGCGTCCAGGACGTTCCTGTACGTGTTCGCATGATCCCTGTGGATGCTCCCCCGCCAGTGCGTGATCAGGATCTCGGGCCTGTACTCCCTGATCAAGTCGCAGAGCCTAAGCTTCACCTCCCTGCTCACGGGCAGCTCCCCATCCCTGTAGGGGAGGAAGACGGCTTCAGCCCCCAGGATTCTGGCCGCGTTTTCCGCTTCCCTACGCTTTTGCTCACCGTACTCCTCCTCGGAGAGCGTGGGGTGCCCTTTCTCGCCCAGCGTCATGTGAACGATTACGACCCTATGACCGGAGCGGGTCAGCTTCGCGATTAAGCCGCCGCACGTGACCTCAGCGTCGCCGGCGTGGGCTCCGACAACCATCAACTTGACCACGTTAGATCACCCTCCTCATGATGAAGTACCTGCGCGTCACTTTAAACCCGAAGCGCGAGTACAAGCGCGCCGCTTGCTCGTCAGTCCAGAGGACGAAGGCGTTGTGAATACCCCTACGCCTCATCTCCCAGAGGCAGCGCGCCAGCAGCACCGTGCCGATCCCCTTACCACGCATATCCTCCCTCACGCCGAAAGGCCCGAAGTGCGCTCCAGGCTTGTGCCAGTGGTAATCCTCGCTATGCCAGTACTGGCAGTAGCCGACAACTTCATCCCCCTTCACCGCTACCAGGATCTGCCCTTTCTCGCAGCCGCTCTGGAGGAGCTCGAGAGCGTGCCTGTACCAGTCGGCCGGGAAGCTCCTCTCCAGGAACCTGAGGAGCGGGTAGATGTCCCTCGTCTCGAGGGGCCGAACCTCAACCCCCTCACCCTCCAGCTTCTTCTCCAGCTCCTCGACCTCGGCGGGCAGCGTATAGTCGGGCCACAGCTGGGCATCCATGCTGAGAGCTTCATACAGCCTTACGAATCCGTGCCTCTCAAGCAGCTCCAGCAGCCACGCGTACCTGTCTGGGTCGACACCCGGAAAGAAGTAGTTCGGAGTGTAAGGCGAGAACAAAACCTCGCTTCGCCCCTTCCCCTTGAAGTACTCGAGCGAGGCCTCCATCAGCGCTCCTCCCGCCTCAGGGAACTCCGGATCGTAAGCGAGAGCCGTTATCCACCCTCGGCGCTCCTCTAAACCCTGGTAGAAGAGGGGATACCTTCGAAGGATGCATAAACTGAAGCCCACGATTCTACCACCGCTGACTGCGAGCTTCAACCCTTCACCGTCGAAGTTTGGATCTAGGAGAACCTTCCTCTCAAAGATGGAGATCGAGATTGGATCGTACCTGAGCCACCTATTCCACAAACGCACGAGATCATCCTCAACGCAAGGCCTGTAGGTAGAAATTTCGATCGCCACTAGCTACCAATTAGATGGGGGCACATATGGGTTGCGCGGCGCTACTCGGACTGAATAGCCATCGCATGCCGAGCGGTTGAGAAGCGCTGACCGTGCTGCGGAATAACGCCCACCCTCTATCGCCACTCGAGACCAGGGGCCTCAACGCAAGCCCATCGCTTGGTCTGGAGAGCAGGTATATTATCCAGAGAGCCGTTGAGATCTAGGGAACATGAAGAGCCCCGTTTTTGGGGTAACAATGATACTGGATGAGCGCAAGCACGTCTACCCGCACTACTACGATAAGTGCCTCGAGATGGTCCACTACTGGAGGTCGTTCATCGAGTCGATCAAGTTCCAGGATGGAACGTCACCTAGGGCTGTGGCCTCATCCGAGCTCATCACTTCGGTTGATTCCGCCAGAAGGGTTGGCGAAGAGTTCCTGGAGAAGAAGGTCCGCGCGGTGATCCTCAACTTCCACGTGTGGAACTTCCCCTACCTTGTCTGGCCCTTCATCAACACCGTGGGTAAGGATAAGCCGATCCTCTGCCTCTCGAACAATGAGGGCGCTTACCCCGGTAACGTCGGGCTGCTGGCCACAAGTGGCGCGTTGAGGCAGGCCGGCTTGACGGTCCACAGGATCATCGGCGACCCCGGGGACCCGAAGGTGAAGGAGAAGGTGAGGAAGTGGGTGATGGCTGCCACCGCTGCGGTCAACCTGAGGAACGAAGTGTACGGAATGTACGGTGGCCACTCGATGGGGATGGAGACCGGGTACTTCCACCTCGTCCCCATCCAGCGGTACTTCGGCACGACGGTCTACCAGATTGATCAGCTTTTGATCGTCGAGAAGATGAGGGAGATCCCCGACGAGGAGGTTGAGAAGGGGGTTAAGTGGCTGGAGGAGAACGTGGGGAGGATCGAGTACGATGGGAAAATGCTCACGAGGGAGACTTTGGCCAAGCAGGTAAGGCTCTACCTGGCGGTCAAAAGGCTCAACGAGGAGTACGGCTTCGACTTCTGCGGGATTAAGGGTCAGAGGGAGCTTTCGGAGCACGTCGTGATCCCCGATGTAGCAGAGATGCTCCTCAACGACCCGTACGACTGGAACGGCCCTAAAGAGCCAACCGTCTGCGCGACAGAGGCAGACTCTCTTGGCGCCTTGACCATGCAGGTTCTGAAGTACGTCAGCGGCGGGCTGCCCGTGCTCTTCATGGACGTTAGGCTCTACCACCCCGACCTCGGCATCTGGGACTTCTGCAACTCCGGCGTGCACGCGAGCTGGTACGCAGCCAGGAGCTACAACCCGAGGGAGAACCTGAGGAAGGTGACGCTGTACCCGGCTCTCGAGCTCTACTTCAAGGCTGGGGGCGCCTCCGTTTCCTTCGACGCTGCACCAGGCGAGCTCACTTTCGCGCGGCTCGGCCTCTACAGGGATCAACTGTACATGGTGATTGTGAAGGGTGAAGCCGTCGAGCTAGACGAGGAGACTAGGAGGAGGATAAACGCGCAGACGAACCCAACATGGCCCCACGTTCACGCCAGGTTGAACTGCTCCTACGAGGAGTTCATCGAGTTCTTCCCCGCTAACCACATCCACGCTGTAGCGGGCGATAGAGTCGAAGAGCTCCTGCTATTCTGCGAGCTCACAGGGGTAAAACCCATCCTGCTGGGAACAGGAAGGTACAGATCGTTCCAGGAAGCTTTTCAGTAAGCATCCCGAACTCAGGGGATAATTTTTTGGTTTAAGCCCGCCCAGCAGAGCTGCTCTGCCCCCCTGTAGCTAGTAGGGCCTGCGCAGCTCTCACGGGTGGACTCTTCTCGAGAGGTTTCAGCAGGATTGCTGCTAGAGCTACTGAGACTGCGGTTTGGCCGAAGATATCGCGTGCGAGGGAGACGAGGGCTGGGGCTAGGCCTTTCACGAAGACGTTTACCGCGAAGTACGTGAAGCTCATGATGAGACCACCCACTAGCATGGCGGCCAGCTGCACCGGGAACCTCTTACCCTTCCCTAGCCCAGCGACGTATCCTTGAAGCCCGTGCGCCACTAGCGTAACGTACCAGCGCGGGTAGCCGATGAGGAGGTCGGCGATCACGGGGCCGACGAGCCCCACGGTCGCCCCCATCGCCGGCCCGAACAGGAGAGCGGCGAGGTAGATGACGGTATCACCGATGTGCGTGTAACCGCCGGTTGGTGAGGGGAGAGCCAGGCCCGGGAAGTAGGTTAGAACGGCTGTCAATGCGGATAGCATGGATGCAACAGCCGCGAAAGCAGCGCTCCTTCTGGGCGCCACAGGGGCTCACCCCATCCAGATTTTAAACCATTTTCTGAATCCTTGAAGCCAGCTCGCCCCTCGCGAAACGCTTGGTGCAGCCATCCCTGCTGCGCCTGTACGCGCATTGAACGGTAAACGCCGCTTCGGCTGGAGTTTAGCATGGGTGCTTTCAGAGTGAATAACGGCAAATGCTGCGCTCAGGGTTTTGAACGCACATGAAGGCTCTATCGAGCAGTCCTAACCGACTTCTAAATTTCCTGCAGCTTTTACCTAACGAAAAATAAGATTTATAGCCAGAATATTGCTTTGTGGAGATCCTCCATCAGGCAGCGAAGGCAGGCGACGTTGACCACGTGAGAACCCTCCTCGAGCGCGGATGGAGCGTGAACGCGAGGGATTTGAAGGGATGGACGCCGCTGCACTACGCAGCAGTCTTTGGACACGTAGAGGTTGCGAAGCTCCTCATCAAGTACGGGGCTGATGTCAACGCTAGGGATCGAAAAGGGCTTACGCCTTTGTACTACGCGGTCAAGGAAGGGAGTTTCAATGTTGCTGAGCTTCTCCTCCAGCAGGGCGCGGACCCCAGAGTCAAGGATAAGAGGGGGTGGACTCCGATCCATTACGGCGCGAAGAAGGCAAAGCTGCGGGTCGATCAGATTCTCGCGGGGGAGCCGCCCCCGCTTAGGATCGTCAGACTGCTGCTGGAGAGTGGTTCTGACCCTAACGCTCAAACGCGCGAGGGGCTCACGCCGCTGCACATCGCGGTCCGCCGCAGCAATGTCGCATTGGCTAAGCTGCTCCTCGATGCTGGTGCTAGCCCGAACATGCCCGACAAGAAGGGTTGGACGCCTCTGCACTACGCTTACCGCTACGGTGACGAGGAGCTCATCGAGCTGCTACTGAAATACGGTGCAAACACGGGTGTAAGGGACAAGAAGGGTAGGACTCCGCCGATGCTGCGCAACACCCGCCCCATCCTTAGGCGCGGGGCCAAGCCGATGAGTTTGAGCGGGATCCTCGCCAGGGAGGCGACGTACAGATCCAGGAAGGAAAGGGGGGAAATCCCAATCCGGGGTATCGACCTCTTTGCTCTGGCCTGGACGGTATTCTTGTTCTTCCTGTCCCTCCTATTTGGGGTCATTTTCGCCTACTTCATCTATGACGGTTACTTGGAGTTGATCACCTCCATCTTTTTCCTTTTCACGCTATCCATGCTGCCCGGGCTCGCGCAAATGGCTCTGAACACGCACGTGATCATCGCCGACAAGCTGATAGATCCGCTACTCCACCTACCCGTCAGTTGGGGGACCCTCCGTTGGGCACTAGTCAAGCAGGCCTTCATATGGGGAGGCTTCTCGCCCCTTTTCGCCTTCATCCCAGCGGCAATCGTGTACTTGACCATTCGAAAGAGCCCCGCTGTACCCCTAGGGCTTGCGCTAACCGGGATCTTTGCGACACTCTTGGCGGTTTCGCTAGGATACTTGATCGGCTCTTACGTCAGCAAATACACGAGGAGCCTGCTAAGGAGGATCGTATCTACTGTGGTATGGGTCCTGATCCTGGGGTTAGGCTACATCTTCGACCTGTTAAACAAATTCTTCTATAAAGCTGTTTTGCCACTTGATAGCGCCCTGATGAGTATGATTCCTCCCTTCTGCTTCCTACATGTGACGCGTAACGCGCTTTCACTCACCGTGTCCGCCGCACTGCTTGCTGCATCCGTGTGGCTGACCCGCTTCTCCGTGCGCAGGTTCGTGAGGGCGGCGACAGTGGCAGAGATCTACGCGCCCCCGCTCGCTCCTCCGTGGAGGGTAAGCGCGAGGGCTCTGATGCCCACGCTTAAGGAGCTGAAGATGGTTGCTAGAGCACCGAGGATGATGGCGTTGATCATCACCCAAGCCTTGCTACCCTCGCTACTCCTGATTTACTGGATTCTGACCGTGCTGAGACAAATGCTCACCTGGTGGTTCGAACCCTCTCTATCAAACGCCGCCACAATGGTGATCATGATGATGTTGGTATCGATAGGGATCTTTCAGGCTCTCCAGGGCGTCTACATCATGTTCGTCGCCGAGGCGGCGAACGCTAGGACGCTATACCTGCTCCCGTTGACGAGGTTGAACGTTGCGCTATCGAAATCCCTCGCCCTACTACTCATGTGCCTCCCGTTCATCGTGGCAGCCTCAGCGGTTGCCGCGATATTCCTGAACGCTTCAGCGGGGTTGGTTTACGCGGCGGCCACAGTCGGCTCAGTATTGCTGGGCGGCTTGATCCTCGCAATGTGGGCTCCGCGGGAGCCCTCAGACTGGAGCCGAGAGACCTACAGCCAACTCAAACTCATCGTGGCGTGGCTCGCTCTGCTTACCCCTCTCATAGTTTTGTTATCGCTTCCCCTGCTACCCCTGCTGCTCCCGATGTATCCCAAGCTGTGCGAGATCGTGCAGTTCCTCTTTGACCATGGACACTTCTTCCTGCTAGCCTACCTTGTAGCGCTGTACGTGAGTGGCACGCTAGTGGCGGTGCTGATAAGCAGAGACCCAGTGTAGATGTTGAGCTGCTCGCGCCTTGGATCTAGGGCTTTCGAATCAGCAGCGTTTCTGGGCCGAAAGCCTTAATCCTGAGAAGTATTTACGGATCCATAATGTCGTCAAGTGAAATCGAGGCAATGTACTCTCAGCTTGTGCAGTGGTACAGCCAACATTCGCTTACTCCAAGAAGGGAGGTTGAGCGCAATATAGCGGAGAAAGTGGCACAAGGTAAGACGCGAGAGCAAGCCATCAGGGAGCTTTACGAGGAGAGGACTCGATTTTTCCAAGAGCTTGTGACGCCAGTGCGCAGGGAAGCACCCCTTTCCAGGCTTGAAGCGTCACTAGAACCTCTCAGATACGCTGGCAGCTTAGAGAGCGCAGCTGCCGTGCTCTTCCTCCTTCTGTTCTTCTCCCTATTTATGCTCGCGGTCGTTTCAATGCGTCCCGAAGGCTTCTTTGTCGCAATCGTAGCATTCATGATTGTAGCCGTTACTCTACCTATCCTGCTGCTCTTGTTCTCGGGTGGCAGAGCGGAGTGGAGGTTTGAGGAGGAGATTACCTTGAGAGGAGCTAGTGGGTGGATTCAGGCGATTCTCGAGGCTGTGCCGAAGGTATTCCAATCCCTCACGCTGGAGGAGGTTTTGCCACATATCGAGGGTAACAGGCTTCAGCTCAAGATCAAGTTGACGAGATCTGTTGTAGAGTGGAGCCAGTATGGCACTGCTACCAGGAATGTCGATCTGGGTTTTGTCGTTGTAGAAGCGCTCTTCGAGCCTCGTGACAGTGATCTGCACGTAAAGGTAAGCTACTCCGGCGAGCCGCCTAAGGAGCACGCTAGCTTGGCTGCAAATGAGTATGAAAAGCTGGTAGTAGCCTTCCGATCGGCAGTAAACGAGGCTTGGGAGAGGGTGAAGCCAAAACCCGTCTTCACACTGGACTTCGAGAGGCTGGCTGAGCTTATCGCGTCGAAAGGGTTTGTCATAGCTGCGGTACGCTGTCCCTACTGTGGCGGCAGCGTGGATCTGCCAAAGAGCGGCGACATAATGAAGTGCTCCTACTGCGGGACAACGCTCAAGGCGGTTGAAGTCTACGAGATCATCAAAAGGCTCGTCAAAGATCTGACTTGAGCTTGGAATCTAGGCTTCTGTCCGAAGCTTCTTGAGGGCTTCGACTAGCTCCTTCAGCTCGCTAGAGAGGCCGGTCACTTCAAGGAAGTAGCTCTCTAGGTCCTTCTTGCCCTTCAAATCGGCGATCGGCCCCTTCGCCACGACCCTCCCCCTGTGCATGATCGTGACCTCGTCCGCCACGGCCTCTGCCAGCTCCATCACGTGGGTGGAGAAGATAACTGTCCCTCCACCCTCCGCCGCGCGCCTTAAGAAGGTCTTCAGGACGACGGCAACCTCGGGGTCGAGCCCGCTGAAGGGCTCGTCGAAGATGAGCACCTTTGGCATGTGAAGCAGGGCGCCGATGATTTGCACCTTCCTCTTGTTACCCAAGCTCAGTTCCCCGCAAAGCTTGCCCATGTGCTCCTCCAGCTTGAAGGCCTTCACCAAAGCCTCCACACGCTCCTTAAGGACCAGCGTGGGTATCCGGTAGATATGCCCGAGAAAGCTGAACCACTCGGCTGGCGTAAGGCTCTCGTAGAGGATCGGCTCCTCAGGCAGGTAGCCTACCACCCTTCTGGCTTCAATGGGGTTCAAGAGGGGGTTGACGCCGTTTAAGCTGACGTAACCGGCGTCAGGCTTCACCAAGCCGACAGCTATCTTCATCAGCGTGGACTTGCCCGAGCCGTTGGGGCCGAGGAGCGCGTGAACCCTACCCGGCTCGAAATCAACGCTCACGTTGTCTAAAGCCACAACGCTCCCAAAAGCCTTAGAGACGCCCCGAAAGGTTAGCACGCAACATTCGAGAAAGAGGATAAATATAAGAGTTACCCACGCGAGAGAAGCCCCCTCCCAACTCATTGCTTACGAAGCCCCAGACAACGTTTTAGTACGGGAGGGGGAGGATCCCAGCGTGACGAAAGTAAAGGTGGGGTTTGTCCCTCTCCACAGGGTACCCTTCGATGAGGAGTGGGCTCGCGAGCTGAAGCACCGCTTCATCGAGGCTGTGAGAGCCAGCTTCGGCGACATCGTGGAGCTTGTCTACCCGGGCGAGGGTGATACGAAGCTGGGGCTGGTTTCAGACGACGATGACGCGGAGGCTGTGGCGGAGCTCTTCAAGCGGGAAGGGGTTGACGGCATCGTCATCGCGGCGCTCACCTTCGGCGACGAGCTTGCTGGAGCGAGGGTTGCTGAGCTGCTGAGGAAGCCGGTGATGATCTACGCCACGAAGGAGCCTCCCCCGCTGCCCGGGGGCTTCCGCCGCTCAGACTCATTCTGCGGGACTCTCTCGCTGGCCTCAGCCCTCTACAGGAGGAAGATTCCGTTCGTCTTCGGCGGTATCGTCTACCCCGAGGATCCCGAGTTCAAGCGGAGCTTCGACTCGTTCGTTAGGGCCGTTAACGCCGTGAAGACCTTCGTCGGCGCTAAGGTGGGAGCCGTGGGCCCGAGGCCTGAGAGGTTTGAGACCGTCACGTTTAACGAGGCGGTGATGGCGGCGAAGTTCAGCCAGAGGGTTGTTCACTTCGACCTTATCGAGGTCGTGGAGGAGGCAAGGCGGCTGAGCGACAGCGACCCTAGGGTTGCTAAGACCGTCGGGGAGATCGAGGCTCAGCTGGACGTCAGCGGAGTCACCCGAGAAGCCCTCCTAAAGCTGGCGAAGCTTGAGGTCGTGTTGAGCGAGCTGGCGGAGAGGAGGAAGCTGGTCGGCATGGGGGTGCGCTGCTGGACCGAGCTGGAGCGCTACTTCGGCGTAACTCCCTGCCTCGTGATGGGTAGGCTGACCGATAGGGGCGTAATGATGGCATGCGAGGTCGATGTCTACGGCGTCCTGACGATGGCCCTCCAGTACGCCGCATCGCTGGGCAAAACGGTGCCCTTCTTCATCGATTGGACGATCAGGCACCCGACTAGGGACAACGTGTTCCTAGCCTGGCACTGCGGGAACCTGCCGCCATCCCTCTGCAGCGGAGGTTGCAGGCTGAGCTTCCACGGCGTGATGCACAGAGCCCTCGGCGCCGAGCGCTGCTACGGGACGGTTGACGGGCGCGCCAAGCCCGGTGAAGTGACCATCAGCAGGCTCGTCGAGTACGATGGCGAGTTCAAGCTGTTCGTAACGAGAGGGAGGATAGTTGAAGAACCGGGAGAGTTTAGAGGTAGCTGGGCTTGGGTTGAGGTCCCCGACTTGGATAAGGTTTACACAACGCTGATTGAGGAAGGTTTCATCCACCATGCTTCGATGATCCACGGCGACATCGTAGAGCCCCTAAAGATGGCCGCAAAGCTGCTCGACATAAAAGCCGTAGTCGTTTAGAGTAGAAAGGCAGCGCGCTCCTCCGACCAGTTGCGGCGGGAAGCAAAGCGGGCATCGAATCTCAGGCAAGCCCATTTTTCACTGGTATAGCTGAGTTGGGAAACGAACCCGGTGCTTGTGAGCTCACATGCGAAGCTGCTCGCTACGCGTCCGAAGTGGGGGGCCTAAGACCTTCGCTTTTACTAGGGCGATGTAGAACGCATCTCGCACTGTAATTCACCCGGAGAGGCGATCTCAATGGCCGCCTCGAGGTGGACCCTTCTCGTCCTTCAGATTAGCTGACCCCCTCAATCGCCAGGGCTTTGAGCATCAAGTTGGATCCCTCGCGCGTTATGCCCTCTCCAGATCGCGTTCAGCGCCTATTTAGCTACGAAGTCCATGGACATCACTCCAGTGCGCATATACTTCAATGCCTCGTCCCAGCCTTCCTCCTTAAGCGGCAATTCAACGATAGTGAAGCGTCAATGGCCATCATAAGTACTTTTGGAGGCAGATGCACTTGGATTAAAATTATAAATAAGCCTAAATCACAATTTTAAAGGAAAACTTTATGTTTATTTATATTCATCCTAAATCCTTCTCCTAGTATTGTTCATTCCACCTTGGAAAAATCAGATAATGGCACCTTGCTTAAGGAGTATCTGCTGGATTTCAGACACGTCTAGTTCCCTGGGCTTTACCCCTTCGATGACTGAGAGAGCAGCTGCAACTCCAGCTGCTTGACCTGTGGCTGTCGCAGTAGGTATTACTCTAACCGCACCCAGTGCTTCGTGCGTCGCTGAGATACAGCGACCCGCAGCGAGAAGACCCTCAACTCTTAGGGGGATGAGCGCTCTGTAGGGTATCGTATAGCTCTTGCCCTCAGGTATTGGGATAAAGATTGCCTCTTCCCCTGGCCTTAAGGGGTGCACATCGATGGCGTAGCATCCTCTAGCCACTTTATCGGGGAACTCAACGCAGTTGATAAGTTCCTCCAACTTGATCACGTGTTCACCGACGATCCTCCTCGATTCTCTAACACCGATCCTACAGCTAAGCTGCACAAGGTAGCAGTGCTCAAAGCCTGGGACACACTTCCTAAGGAACCTAACGATCTCGAGTGCTTGGCGGTAGGCTTCTAGGGTAGCTCTTGCCAGCTGCTTCGAATCAAGTGGGTCGATCCCGCAGACCCTGGTATTGTTGAAGACTGCGTAACCCTTATCAGGGAAAGCCGCAAGAGGTGCAATGTAATCGATACCCGGTATCTCGGGGAACTCACCCTTAACTCTAGCCTCCCTTACCAAGCCGTATAGACCGGCGAAACTGAATGGCTCTCCCCTTTCGATAGCTCTTCTAAGATGCTCGACATTGACCCAGGGAGCCAGTTCATCGGGGTGATGCTCAAGGTACTCGAGGAACCCTCGTGAAGTTAATGCCACCCACTTTAAACATCACCGTCACGGGTTGCACAAGCCCATCCTCCTCCCTACCCATCGAGATTGGAGTACCAGCTAACTCCGCCAGATCAGCGTCTCCCGTTGCGTCAACAAAGACTGATCCTTCAACCTCAATCAATCCCCTTTTCGTGTAAACAGACACGGCCTTGAGGCTATGGCCTTCAACCTTGGTTCCAACAACTGTAGCGTTAAACCATACGTCTACACCTGCTTCTTTACACATCTCAAGCATTACCACCTTAAGCAGCTCAGGCTCGAAAATCGCGGGCTGCCTCACATCTATACCGCCCAGCTTCGCTAACCTGTCCAAGAACTCCTGGAAAATACCGGCGACAACGGGCTTACCTCCACTCACCCACTTCATGAAGGGGGTAACAAGAGCCTGCGTAACTGTTCCGCCCAGTGTGCCCGAGGCTTCCAGTAGACACACCCTAACCCCCATTCTGCTGGCTACCACAGCAGCAGAGACTCCAGCTACACCGCCACCAGCTACAATCACGTCATACCGCGGAGTCACGCGTGCAACAGATGCCCTCATAGAAAGCTCTACCCCTTGCATAAGCTATCGACCGAGCTCCCTGACATATGTTTTCAGCAAATACGGTTGAATACTTGTCACTTGAATCACACCATTCAAACCCTATTCAATCTAGCTTCACTAGTATACGGTACTTTAACTAAAAAGATAAAAAATAATATTTTATGTTTTAAACAGGCGGTATATAGAAGGCCGCTATGCTCCCTAAGAGGAAGGCCCCGAAGCTGATTCCAACGAGGAGACCAATAGCAAAGGGTACAGCGTACTTTTCGTAGAAGGTCATACCGCCGACCTTTAGCACTAGGAGCTTGAGTATGAGCGCGGGGAACGAGCTTAGGAACCACATTCCGCTGTAGAAGAAGAGCGCAACAGGAGTGAAGAAGAACCATGGGAACTTCGCTCTCATGAACCATAGTCCCCCGACGATCACTAAAGCCGCGATGAAGTGGCCTATACCCGTCGCATCGAGTACTCCCTCCGCGCTGATTACACCTCCCACTTCTCTTACTCTAGTTATCCCCGCAGGCATCACCTTGACATACCAGATCCTAGTGAGCACGGTATCAGCGCCGTAGGCGTAGAGAAGTGCTAAACCAAGGTAGAGGCCAATGAAGCTCGCCAGGAAAGCAGCTAGAAGCTGCCCGATAAACAGATCCCTCTCGCTCGTCCCCGTGTCTCTCGCTAGCTTGTAGGTGGAAAGAACGGCCCATGGGAACCAGGTTGCCTGCGGAATGTGGTGGGTTATGCGGGTAGCTGCTTTAGTGGCCCACCACGTAGTGCTGGGCCATGGGTTTGGAACCCCGCTGGCGTAAGCAACTGTAAGCGTTAACTGACGCGGCAAGTCTACACCGGCGACAGCGGGCCATTGCCCGGTTTCACCCCAGATTCTCGCGTGGCCGATTAAGGCGAAGTATAAGAGGATCAAGAATAGCAGTACGAAGCCTGCGTGTGCTCCGAGCGCCGCAAAGAAGAGTAGGTAGGCAAAGTAGCTGCCCAGCAGTCCGGTCCATATCAATCGTTCATCAAGCCTACCAGGCTCCGTTGCAGCTCTCTTGTAAAGGCGCTTGAACGAATCGGACCATGTCTTCCAGCCGAAAATAATAGACCAGATGCCTAGAGCGAATGTTACATGGAGGGATGAGAATGTTCCTGGCTTGATGGGACCAGCGTCGGGGCTAGCGCCCGGTGATATCAAGCCGGCTCCGACGGCTATGAAGGGCCATATGAGGGATTTGAAACCGGTCCATATGGCCACGCTGGCTGTTACATCGATTGGAGCGAGGAAGAACATTATCGTGTCGGCTGGGATAAACATCCACCACTCCATTATGCTGGGGTTAATGCCTTTCAGGAAGGCGTCCCATCCGGAGAGGTAGATTTGCCCCCACGCGAAGAACACTGGGAAGACCGGCCAGATGTAGTTCAAAGTCGATTGAATCGCGATGATCAATCCTATGATAAAGCCGATGTAGAACAGCTTGCTCCTCCCAAAGCTGGTTAAAGTGCTCTCCTGTCCCATCCTGAGTACTTGCACCGCTGGCATAACTGCGGGGAACGTTAGTCTCTCTACCTCAACGAATGGTCTGATCATCGTTTGAGCCGTGAAAATGCACATGAGAAGGAATATGAACATGAACACGCTCTGCAGTAGTAATGGGCCGACGACTCCACCCGGTACGCTGGCGCCCCCGCTGAATATCCCGGCAACAAGCCTGGGATTCTTGGGTGCCCATGCGCTAGGTATGTACTCTAGCAACTGGGCTAGAGACGGCTCAGTTTGTGCGTGATAAGCAACCACCAATGGTTCGAGCCAGAAGGAAAAGAAGCCGCTGTCCATCACTACGTAGAGAGCCCCGACAAGCACGACAATTTCTGCCACGCTGAGTTTCTTAAGCCCCGCCATTAGTATCGCTAGGAACCATATAAAGCCCCATGGTAGGTATATCGGAGCACCTATTCTACCGCCAAAGAAGGGTTCCAGTGTAACCCCTCTGCGCCACCACATCAGGTAGTTAACGTAAAACATCGCTACGCCCAGCACAACGATCAAAGCGATCGTTAGAGGCGTAAGACCTCTAGCGTATTTAACTTCGGCTCCCTTAGATTCGCTCACATCACTAATTGTATCGGGGTTATATAAAAATTTTTCTCAAAATACCATTTTATGAAGATTCGAAAGAAAAATAAGTTTATATTCGTGATTTAGATGCCCAAATATGATGCGAAGGCTGCTCATAGCAACGTTCGCTGCTGAGATTTTGCTTTGGCTATTAACGGCCTCTGCTCTTTACGCCGAGCCAGGTACTCTCACAAGTATACTGAATCTAACTGAAGTTAAGCAGCATGTGGAAGCTTTGTCTCTACTGGGGAGCCGTTTTACGGGGTACCCTGGGTATTATGCATCCTTAGCCTACATAAACTCTTCACTTGTTTCGTCAGGCTTAAAACCGCGTTTTCTCGCGTTTAACGCGACTGTACCAATCGACTACGGGGCTACTATTAAAGTGGGGGCTTCAGTTATAAGGGCCTACCATATGTACCCAAACCTCGTCGCACTTGGAGCAGCGACCAACGTGTCGGGACAGCTGGTATACGCTGGTCATTGCACTCCTCCTGAGCTGGCTGGATTAGATCTTCGGAGCAAGATTGCTGTGTTGGAGTTCGACGCCGATTGGGGTGCTGCGATCGCTAGGGGTGCTAGGGCGCTGATATTCCTGGGACCCGCTGTAGACAGAGACTCCGCAATGAGGAAAGTAGCGCTAGCTCCTCTCGATATCCCTAGGGTTTACGTGAGAGAGGGGGCCGATGCGGACTTCGTGAGAGAGGCTTCTAGGAAGGGCCTTTACGCGACAATCGAAGGGCGATACGAGTGGAAGAGAGTAACAGCCTATAACATCTTGGTTGAGATCGCTGGCTCAAGCGAGCCGGAGAAGATCGTGATTCTCACCGCTCACGTGGACTCGGGATCGATCGTACCTGCCCTCGCACCAGGGGCTGAGGAGGCTGTGAACGTGGGTCTCCTCCTTCACCTGGCCCGCCTGCTGAGCGAGTATCGACCTAAGTACACGGTCTGGCTACTATTTCTGTCGGGCCACTGGCAGGGGCTTGCAGGAGCACGGTGGTTTGTCGAGAAAATCATGTTTAGCGAATTGATTGGAAGCTCGGTTTACCCCTACATCGTTCTGAATTTTGACATATCATCCGGTGACAGTCGGCTGGTAGTGTACCCTGGCGGTTTCTTCTACGGTCATAGAACGCAAGGCGCCATGAACCTATACACCGACTTCCGTTCAAGCTTAGCGGAAATTATCAAAGATTTCTACCAGAAGTACCCAAGCGATTATCGCGCTATCGCAAGTGACGCAATGTACTACAACGCCACGACCGGGATAGTTCTCTTGCGCAGCTTTAACCCGGGTTACGCGATATCGTACTCGCAACCCTTCTACCTAGATGCTGAACCCTTCCAGCTCGCTAAGGTTCCCGCAGTAACTTTCCTAACGTTTCAGGACAAGAGGCCAAGAGTCTTCACACCTGCCGACACCTACGACCACATCAATTGGGAGAACATCAAACCCCAGGTTCGCTTTGCCGCATTTGTACTTGACAAGATACTCAACGATATTACCCTTGTCTTTAGAGGTTCATGGGACACTATTAAGCCCAGGAGAATAGAGGTCGACCCGGTAAATGGTGGCTTCGGATACCATGTAGCAATCGTCGAGGTCGTGGAGTACGATCCGACCGTTGCGACGCTGTACAGACCCGTCCCCAACTCCCTCGTCGTCGTGCATAAGAGAGATTGGTACTACAATGTCATGGGCTCTCTCGCCGTTACTCAATACGATCCACCCTTCGCCAAAATAATCGAGCTGGCGGATGAAAATGGAAAGGCCACGATAGTCGGATTAGCACCTCCAGAAATATTTATTGGGAACATAGAGATTTACGCCTACAAAGTAGAGGGAGGTCGACTAACTTACGTACCCGACATGGGGCCGAACGGCTTAGCGAGGTTCTCTCCCTACCCTCCAAAGCTCTCGATGGGGATCGTCCTAAGAACAGTGGTATTCAGAGCAGCGGCTCTCATAGCTCCACTCGTTTCAGTACCTGATAGACCATGGCCTCTTGCTACATTCAACTTATATGGAAAAGCCTCATTCCCGATACCCTTCACGCGCTACACTTCACCTTACCCTTCGGCGGTTTCCATTTTTTACCCGAACTTAGCGACGCCGGACTCCTATTACTACACCATTGACTTTTCGAATAGGTTCGTAATCCTCTACGCCCCACCAGAGAGTCGGATCTGCGCTATCGTTAGCCTAGGCGGGGATCAGAGAAGAGCAATAGTGCTTCTCAACTCTACAACTGAAGACATTATGAACGGTTACCGCCTAGGGAGGGCAGGTTCCACAGAAGTTATCACAAATACTCCGTACGTATATACTCTAGAGCTGCTAGCGATTGCTAAGGATCGCTACAGCAAGGCTGTGTCGGGTGGGGTTAGCGACCCAACTACTGTTGAGCTATTGAAGATGGTGGAGAACTATACGGCGAAAAAGGAGTTCGGGTTCGCTTGGGCCGCCTGGAGCGCTGCACTGCGCTTGTACGAGCGCACTCGCGGTATGAGCCTAGATTTTGCTTCTGCGACGCTGATCGTGATGCTACTCATTGTTCCCTTCGCAGTACTTGGGGAGAAGCTCTTCTTCGGGAGAGGAGGCATTGTCCGCATAGCTTACATCGTCACGTTAGGAGCTGTAATGTTCTCTGTTTTTGCCCTTCTGCACCCAGGTTTCACCATAGTTTACAGCACCTACGCGTTGAGCATAAGCGTGATAATGGCCGCCCTCTCCATCCCAGCACTCTTTTTCCTAATCATACTCTTCAATAGATCCCTTTCGCAAGTAAGGAGGATTAGGTTGGGAGTGCATGCGCTAGAGAGGGAAACTTTCGACCTCTTCGTCACAGCGATGTCTACGGGCATAGAAAACATGAGGCGAAGGCCTCTTCGGACAGCTCTTACCCTTTCCACGATAATCCTGGTAGTGATGTCGCTAGTCGCGCTCACCTCTGTTGTTCCAGTGCTTAGAATCACCGCTTCGACCTACGAAACGCACGCCACGTTTGACGGGATTGTGGTAAAGTCTCCCTCAAACGAACCTCTTGATCCCTTGTTGTTAGACGTGCTCGAAGACTTCGCGAAGGGAAGGTATGTTGTAGCCCCGCGTTACTGGCTCTATCCGCCTCTAATTGAAGATTATTTCACTCTGTCCAGCGGAGGGAGGTCGGTGGTCTTCAGAGCAGTCATGGGATTAGCCCCTGCTGAGCTCAACGCGAGTCTCAAGGAGCTTGGCTTGAGCCAGACGATATTCAGCCGTGTTGCAAGCAGCTGTTTGCTGCCGAAAACTCTCGCCTCCGCGCTCGGTGTTGATGTGGGTGATACAGTGCGTTTTGCCGGAGAGGAGCTCATAGTTGCTGGTGTCTTCGATGATTCTCTTGCAGAGATGCTCGCCCGCGACGTAACGGATAGAGTAGGAGAGCGGCCGTACGGTGGTAGGCCCTACGACCTCGTAACGGTGGCAACAATGCAGAGGATCGATGAGAGCTACAGATTATCATGGAGCGATATCATCGTAATTAACGCTGAGCTAGTGAAGAACCTCCCAGGAGCCTTACTGCACTCTGTGCTGCTCATGCCAAAAGGGAGGGTGAGCGAGGAAGAGCTCGTATCGACGGCGATGGAGATTTACAACGTATTTAGCGGCTTGGACGTCTATGTCTCGTATGGAGGGCGAACTCACATTATCAGCGGGAGGTTTGTCCACGAGTTCTTCGGTTTCAGCTTCATGGTGGTGCCCTTACTCATCTCCGGGATGGTGCTCATGACGACTGTGCTAGGGAGCATCCACGAAAGGTTAAGGGAGGCAACAACATACAGTGCTCTCGGTCTTGCGCCGGCACAAGTGGGTGGAATGTTTCTCGCCGAGGTACTCACGTACGCTATACTTGGTGTTGCTCTAGGCTATGCAGCTGGAGTGGTGATGGCAAGAGCAACGAATTTCGCGGCGCTCACGGGCGGCATTATTGGAATGAACTACTCGAGCTCGTCTGTACTCGTCGGCTTAGCACTCGCGATTCTAATGGTCCTCCTAGCTTCTCTATACCCATTCCTGAAAGTTTCGAGGATCGTTACCCCGTCCCTCGAAAGGAAGTGGAAAATCCCCACAAAGCCTCGCGGCGATGTATGGGAGATACCATTACCCTTCACCTTCAAGGAGAGGGAGATGGTGGTAGGCGTCACAATTTACCTATGTGAGTATTTTGAGAACAGGAGGGAGAGAATGGGGACATTTGCGGTGCTGAGTTACGCTCCGTACTCGGAGCCGGGGAGAGTCGGCGTTCGGGCCAAGGTTTGGCTCGCGCCATTCGAGCAGAACATAGTCCAGGACGTTGATGTGGCTCTGTTGAAGAGTGCAACAGAGGCCAGGTACATGACGCTGGTAACGGCCAAGCGCGAATCAGGTCCCCACGATACGTGGCTTAAATCATGCGACTTGTTTGTGCGTGAGCTGAGAGAGCAGTTTCTGACGTGGAGGCTTCTTTCTCCGCAAGAAAGGGCAACTTACATCAAGAGAGGAGTTGAGTTGGTGAAGATCTATGAGTGAGGGGTACAAGCCGGGCTTAACGACGGTTTCCCTCCTCTCAATCGCTTACGCTGCCATCGTTGTAACGCCTATAATGATCTATATGAGCTTCCTCACCGGTCTACCTGACCCAGCCAGGTTCATCCCGGTTTTCATCTCACTCCTTCTCTTTACTGAAGTCGGTAGGTTCACCGGGAGGTTCGTGACGAAGCAAGAGGCTTATATCATCTACTTCATGTCACAGATCGTCGCTTTCGATGCCCTCTACTGGGTTGGGTTACTGATGAACCTCTACTTCCGCGACGCCCCCTACACAAAACTCTTCGGGATCGCCGATAAGATACCTACGTGGGCCGCTCCCCCACTCGATAGCTGGGCTGTGCAACTACGCACTTTCTTTGCCCGAGAGTGGCTAACCCCTATACTCGTATTGCTCCTCAGCACAGCGGGTAGCCTGCTGATAGATATCGGGCTTTCCTTCATCTTTATCCAGCTTTTCATAGAAGTTGAGAACCTACCCTTCCCTGTTGCGCCCATCGACGCTCAAGCAATCGAAGTTTTAACTGAAAGAACCCCTGATAGGATGATACCCTTTGCCACGGCTGCCGTAATCGGCTTCCTTTACGAGTTCGCCATTTACGGCTTCCCGCAGTTATCGGAAGCGCTCATCGGTACGCGCATCCAGCTAATACCGTATCCGTGGGTGGACTTGACGGAATACTTTGCCGGCGTATTACCTGGCGCCCTCATCGGGGTTGCAACCGATATTTCCACATTCGCTGTGGGGTGGCTTATACCGTGGGAGAGCATCGTCTGGATCTTCATAGGTTCGATAGCGTTCTACGTTGTGGGCAATGTGCTTGGCCTCCTCCTAGCCGATATTACAGGGAACCCAGTGCTGCTCCGCTGGAAAGCGGATTGGTCCCCTGTCGCGCGTATCGACTGGTTATGGCAGCGCTCGGTCTTCAATCTCTGGGCTAGCCCGCTAATCGGCTTATCAGTTGGGGTTGGGCTCTTTTCGCTCATCGTATCTCTGAAGTACTTCAAGACAGCGTTTTCCAGCTTGCTGCGCTTAACAGAGGCTGCCAAGAGGAAAGGGTACTTACCGCTGGGATTTATCCTAGCGATGATCTTTACGGGTGCGCTTGTCGGTACAGCCGTTGCAACTTGGCTCTACCCAAGCCTCTGGTGGTTCTGGCTACTCTCATGGACCCTTTTCCCCTTTATCCAGGGGATTCTGCTTGCCCGCAGTTTCGGCGAAGTAGGCTTGGGGGTTCAAATCCCGTATATCAGAGAAGCATTCCTAATCGCTTTCACAAAGCCTGGGGAGGTTGAACCGTGGCTTGTACCCGCTAAGATCACGACGGGTGCCGGCATTATAACGCATAGGATAAAGGTGGCTACGCTTCTCGAGGTAAGGCCGATGGACTACTTCAAAGCTTACGCGTTGACGCTTCCACTGGTGTTAGCACTCAGCTTCGTCTTCCTCCAATTCTTCTGGTCAATGGCGCCCATCCCATCGGCTGTTTACCCCTGGACGGTGATTTCGTGGCCTATTGCTTCGCTCAACTTCTCCCTTTGGGTCTCCCGTTCGATCGAGATTTTCAGGCCGGAGCTCATTCTTGCATCATCGGTGGCAATGCTAATTGTTTCGCTACTCGCCCGGTACCTCGGGCTACCCTTTTCACCGATAGGCTTCGCCGCTGGCGCAGCTCTGACGCCTCCCTACGCCATCAACTACTTCATGGGCGCTATTGTCGGGAGACTACTCGAAAAGAAATTAGGGAAAACGTATTGGGAGAGAGTTAGAGGGGCGATAATCGCCGGACTCTTCTGCGGAGTAGGTTTGGCCCTAGCGTTAACGGTCGTTATATTGATGATTTCTAAGTCCGCGTGGCTCTTACCTTTCTAAACATTTTTAACATTGATAATAAATTCTATAATTCTTTTCTTCGAGTCATTACAGATCCCATCGTTTAGGTGCATCAGGCGTGTAGGTCGGTCAGAAGATGAGCCAAGGTTTTACGTAGGTTCTGGCCTACGACGTTGATGGAAGACTTCTTAAAAACCACGATCCCATAAATCGTTTAAGGTATTAGCACGGATAACCTTAATTCCCTCCCTGCTTTCATTCATCGATGGCCTGGCCTAGGCCTGATCCGCTGGATGAAGCGTACCTGCTCCTGGCTTACAGGTCGGGGCGCTGGGGGACGAGGTCGCCCCTAGTCGAGGAGTTTGAGCGGGAGTTCGCGCGCTACCACGATGCGAAGCACGGCGTGGCGGTTACGAGCGGGACGGCTGGACTGATGCTCGCCTACTTGGCGGTCGGAGTTAGGCCCGGCGATAAGGTGGCCGTACCCGCCTACACGTTCATCGCTACTGCTTCGGCCGCTGTGATCTGGAGGGCCGTCCCCGTCTTCGTTGACGTTGACCCAGTGACGCTCAACATGGACCCTGGCGACCTTGAGAGGGTTGTGGAGAGGCATAAGGACGTGAGGCTGATCGTCCCCGTCCACTTCGCTGGTATACCGGCCGAGATGGACGAGATCCTGAAGATCGCACGCGAGCACGGGGCAGCTGTGGTTGAGGATGCTGCTCAAGCGCACGGCTCAGCCTACAGGGGCAGGAAGGTTGGCGCGATCGGAGACGCGGGGGCGTTCAGCTTCCAGTTGAGTAAGCTAATGGCGGCCGGCGAGGGCGGCATCGTGCTCACCAACCGGGACGATTTGCACGAGCTGATCTGGTCGCTCCACCACGTGGGCAGGAGGGCGGGGGGCAAGTGGTACGAGCACCCCAGGATGGGGTGGAACTTCCGGATGACCGAGTTCCAGGCCGCCGTCCTGCTGGGCCAGCTGAAGAGGCTGGATCGGATGCTGGAGACCCTCAGGAGGAACTGGAGGATCGTAGCGGAGGGTTTGGAGAGAGTCGATGGGATCGAGGTCCTCGAGCCGCCGAAGCACGTTGACTGGAACTTCTACTTCACCTACATCAAGGTTCCCGAGGCCGCGAGGAGGGGCGTGGAGCTGAAGCTGAAGTTCGTGGAGGCCGCGAGGAGGAGAGGGGTGAACCTGTCTGAGGGCTACGTGGAACCCCTCTACAAGCAGCCGGCCCTCAGGGACCCGTACTGGGGGCTGCCGAGCGGGCTGTACGATGGGCTTTACCTGAGGAACGCGGAGGAGGCTTGCGCCTCTGTAGCTTGGCTGCCTCACTACGAGCTGCTAACTGAGGATGAGGCTAGGCTGGAGCGCGTCGTTAAAGCCGTTGAGGGGGCTGCCCGAGAGGTTCTTAAGTGATCAAGGGTAGTCAACTCGGTGCTCAGGCTCGGTTTAACCGTGCTGGTAGCCTCCGTAGTTGCGCTGGCCCTCATCTGCGGTTACGGGCAACGCTCGCAAGCGCAGACCTCGCAGAGGTGGCTCATCCGCATTCTCCCCGACGGGAGCATCAGCCCACACGGCGCGCCCGTAAGGCGTGTGGATCGCGTGTACTACTTGACCGAAGATCTTGAGGCGTGGGGTAGCGATGGAATCGTGATTGAGGCGAGCGGCATCATCCTGAACGGTAACGGCCACAGGCTGAAGGGTGATGGGGCGCGTGACACGCGGGGAGTCATCGTTAGGGGGTCGCGCGTCACAGTGCTAAACCTGACTGTTGAGGCCTTCCAGCTGGGTGTGATGGTCGCGGGGGCGGAGGGCGTGGAGGTGCGCAACGTGACGGTTTTGAAGTGCTCTGAGGGTGTTTCAGTGGTGAACTCGACGGGTGTCAGCGTGATCGGAAACCTGCTCGTCGACACCGTCACGGGCGTGAACCTGCTCTTCTCCCACTCCGTCGAGGTTGCGGAGAACCGCGTGGTTGGAGGCGTGTGGGGGATCTACGTGATGAACTCGAGCTCTGTGACGGTGGCGCGCAACACTGTCGTCAATAGCTCGTGGGGCTTAATGCTGCTCTACTCCGGTGGCGCGAAGGTGGTTGAGAACGAGCTGTGGGGTTGCGGGGTGTACGTGAGAGCCTCCTTCCGCAACACGATCTCGAACAACAGCGTGAACGGGAGACCCCTCGTGTACCTCGAGGAGGTGGAGGGCGGGGAAGTGAGGGAAGCCGGGCAGGTGGTGCTGGTGCGGTCCCGGGGCGTCCGTGTCGCCAACCTCAGCATCTCGAGGTCGAGCGTCGGCGTCCTACTGTACGAGTCGAGCGGCACAACCGTGGAGAACTGCACGCTCTCGCGGAACATCTGGGGCATCATGCTGCACACCTCTCACAACAACACGATCCGGGGAAACTGGGTGGAGGGCAGCGACGTCGGCATCTACCTCTACGAGTCGAGAGGCAACCTCGTGGCCGAGAACGCCCTCCTGCGGAACGGGCTCGGCCTCTGGCTCGCCTGCTCCGCCCACAACACCGTCCAAGGCAACTGCTTCATCGCCAACAGGGCGCAGGCTAGCGCGGGCTGCGGCGAGAACCGATGGACTAGCGATAAAGGCGGCAACTATTGGAGCGATGGCTCCGATGAGGATCGGGACGGTGACGGATATGCGGACGACCCGTACATGGTTGGCCCCGGAAACATCGATGAGCGCCCCTTGACCGCCTGCCAGCTGGAGAGCGTCCTCAGGCTTCCAGCCCCCTTCTGCACCCTAGAGCTGCTCTCTCAACCATCAGAAGTGCTCGCCGGAGAGTACTTCCTCGTCGCCATCAAAGCCGAGAGCCCGCTCCCCCTCAAGGCCGTTCGCTTCGAGATCCGTGCAGGCGAGCAGCGGGAAACGGGGTACTTTGCTTGGGATAGGAGCAGCGGCCCGTGGGACGCCGTGAGGAAAGTCTTTAGAACGAGAGTGCGCCTTCCGGGAACCGCCACTATCGAGGCCTTCTTGAAGGACTCCGCCGGTCGGCAAACATCATGCGCAACCACTGTTAACGTCGTAGAGAGGGGGCCGCAATCAGAAGTAGGGAATCCCGAGCTCGCACCTCAGCTGAACCTCCCAACGCTAGCCGCGATAGCAGCGATGCTAGCGGCGGCGGGTCTAGTAGCAGCGCTCGTCAACGCGCGGAAGCGACGCGCCACGGCAAGCTAGGCTCCAACCAAATTACCAGCGTGGAGGCTGCAGCCTGAGCCCTTGTGGCAGAAAGGTTTTCGACGCTACGCCATCCCTCCTGCCGGCTCCGATAGGCTAGACAAATGCTAGAATGAAGCTACAAACTTTACAACGATACCGCTTTCCCATTTTGCCTCTCAAAAATTTCCAAGGGTCAAAAAAATTCTAGTTTTCTCATTCATCCTCTGGGTAGCATCGCGGGTTGAGTTCTGCCTTCAGCGTACGCTGAGAGCAAGTATCGACGGTGCTAGCGATTACGAGCTATAGCTGCTTGGCCAGCCACTTGAGAGCTTGCGTCCAGAAGCGCCCGTACTGCTCCCACTTGACGAAGTTGATACCCCAGTGTAAGACAGGGTCGCTCGCGAAGGCAATCACCCTCCCCAACCCCCTTTCCCAGGCAACGATTAGGGGATCCCCGTTTTCACCCACCCTTGCCAGCACCTCGGCGCCTCTTTTCGGCTTCAGCCTGTTGTAGCCGAGGAAGGGTGGGCACGTCTCCCAGGCGATCCCGCGCGTTACGGGGTGGTTAAGGTTCGCGTACATGACGAAAGCGCCATCGGGTGCTTCAACGCGGTCGTCGACGGGTTCCAGCTCGACTGGCAGCACGTCGGCAACGGGGGTGCCGTACCAGCCTCCTTGCCCGAAGCGCCCGGAGAAGGAGTACCAGCCGCCGCACATCAGCAGTCCCCCGCCGTCCTCCACGAATCGCTTGATCAGTTTCAGCCTGTTCGGCATCCCGACGTACTTCCCCTTCTCCAGAAGCTCCGCCTCCCTCAACTGCTCGATTGGAAAGAACTCGGGGTAGAAGGCGAGAACCTCGCTCGACACATCGCTGAGGATGAGGACATCGTACCTCCTCAAGCCCTCATAGTCGCGCGGAAAGAGCCTGTAGGCGTCAACCGTGCGAAGGTAGTCGAACTCGATGCTCGGATCCTCCCTCCTCACGGCTTCGATCAGGTAGGACCCCCACTCCCTCACATAGGCGTCCTTAACTTCGATGAGGAAGGGGCTCTCGAAAATCAGCGGCCCGAAGACGAGGCCGGAATCCCCAACGTAGAGCACGCGCACAAGCTACCTTCGGTTGAGCCCCCTTAAGCATTACCAGCAAATAGAGCCTGGAATGGGCTTCAGCTTGATGAACGGCTTCAGGAGGGCCTGCTGGGTGAGCACGGAGGCTCTACACTCGGAGCCGGAGAAGGCGGTAGACAAGATCGCCAGGCTCGGTTTTGAAGAGGTTCTCCCCCTCGTGGCTACAGTTGGAGGGCCCTTGTACCCGAGTAGTGTTCGCGCTCAACCTCCTCGATTCAGGGGTCGCGATCTGGTCGGGAGGTTTATCGGAGAGGCTAGGAGGAGGGGGTTGGGGGTTCACGCTTGGATCGTCAGCCTCTGCTACCCTAACCCGGAGTTCGAGGAGAGCCGTAGAAACCTCTACGTGGTCAACAAGTTGGGGGTTTCGTGCGTCGATAGGCCGCCTTACGTGCCGCACTACAAGTGGCTGTGCCCCAGCCGTGAGGAAGTGAGGGAGAACCTGGCTGATCTGTTCCTCGAAGTGGCTGAGAGGTACGAGGTCGACGGGCTCCACTTCGACTATATCAGGTACCCCGACGCTCTCCTGCCCAAAGCCCTCAGATCCAGGTACCAGGGAGTCCCCCTCGAAGACGTGGTGAAACCGGAGTTCGATTACTGCTACTGCGAGTCCTGCAGGAGCAAGTACCTGCGGGAAAGGGGGGTCGACCCGAGGGATATACCGTTTGAGAGCGAGTTGTACGAGGATTGGACGAAGTGGAGGGCCCGTCAGGTCACCGAGACTGTGCGGTACGTGCTGGGCAAGGTGAAGCGGGCTTACCCGAGCATGGAGGTGAGCGCAGCCGTCTTCCCCACGCCGAGGATCGCTTTCAGCTACGTGCGGCAAGATTGGCCGAGTTGGGGCCTTGACTACTACCACCCGATGATCTACCACAAGTATTATGGGGAAGGAGTGGAGTGGATCGGTGAAGCTGTCAGGGAGTGCGCGTCGAGAGGCTTACCCATCTCGGCCGGGATTAAGGTGGACTTCATGGACAGCTACGAGGAGCTGAAGATGGGTTTCGAGCTGGCGCTCGAGAACGGCGCTAGGGGGATTACCGTCTTCGCTTACCCGATGCCTAAGCCAGAGCTCGAGGAATGGGTGGAGAAAGTCTTCAAGGAGCTGCAGCCTTGATAGCGGGGAGGCAAACGTTTTGGACTTCGGAAGAAAGGTTGGGGAGGGTTCGAGGAGTACCCTCTTTTTGGTTCAACTATCTTAATTAATGCATTAGTTAAACAAAATTTAGAAAATGTTACGATTGTGAGAAAGCATGCTCGAAAGAGCGATAGAATCCATGAGGTCTCCAGTGTGCCTAAGGTATATATACAAGCGTATATACGTATAGTAGGAGACGCATATGAGGAAACGTGGTTTATACGTGAAGGTTGAAGAGGAGTTGCTAACCGAGTTTACGCGAAGAGCGAGAGAGCTGGGGTTGACGAGAAGCGAAGCTCTCCGGAGGGCCATGAAGGCTTTCATCGCCTCTACGGGGGGAGAATCCGTAACCTCAAGGATGAGGGGTCTGGTTAAGAGCAATCTAACGCTCAGAGAGCTCGAGGAAGCCTACATGGTGTTTAAATCGTGAAGGTTTTCATCGACTCCTCAATCTTCCTGAAGCTTCTCCTCAACGAGGAGGGCGCCGATGTAGCGCAAAGGTTGTTGGAAGCGGTTGAGAAAAGCGAAGTACTAGCTTACACAACACCGCTGGTGCTGGAGGAAGTCTCTTTCAAGCTTCTCATAGCCGCGGCAAGCTCCCTTCTAAACTCCAAGGACATTTGGAGGATAAGGGAGAAGCTGGCGAGAGACGAGAAGGTGAGAGCCGAATGCTTTAGGATTGTGGATGAGTTCTCTCATTACGTTGAGTACCTCGCTGCGAAAGGGCTGAGAGTCGAGGCGATCCTCTACAGCGATTGGTTGAAGAGCTTGCACTACATGGAGGCTTTTGGTCTTCTACCTGCTGACGCGCTCCACCTGGCAGTGGCAGAGAGGTTAGGCGTATCCTCGATTGCCACGTTCGATGAGGACTTTAAAAGAGTCAGCTGGATAAAAACAATTCCATAAAGCTGGAATTGTTTCGAAGCTATAGTTTAAACTCTACACTTATTTGTCCACTGTTATTAATGTTAGGGCCTCAGCTTCGAGCCGATGGAGGTCGACGTCTCCATTTCCAGGAGAAGTTTTGCGGGATTCGTCGTGGCTCTTTCGCAGATGGCTTCCTTTCAGTACTTCTGGGATCCGATACATCTTCTCATCAATCCAGATCGCTGCCTGTTCACAGCTAACCGACTTTAGGTTAACACGTAAATAACGGTCATACTTTTACCAGCGCGAGGTAGTGTGGCGACTAGCTCAAAGGCTGGCGCCACGGAGTTAAACGCGGAGCTGTTGATCAAGATGGCTGAGGACTTTTACGAGAGAGCGTGTAGTGAATTCGCTGAAGCTGTGGCCAAGAGAGACCCTCTGGGCATAAGGGATTCCGCTGAGAAAGCCTGGAACGCGGTTGTGCAGGCGGTGGACGCGCTTATTCTCTCGTTCATGGAGAGGATCCCATCAAGCCACTTTGAGAGAAGGAGAATGCTGAGGGAGATTGAGCAGAAGGATGAGCGGGTTGAGAAGCTGGGGGTCCTTGACAGGTATATGGCTAGGTACAAGGTTCTCCACGGGGAAACCTTCTACGAGGGCTTAATAGACGTCGAACAGCTGGAAACAGAGATGGAGAAGACTCGCAAACTGATAGAGGATATCAAAGCTCTACTAGCTGAGAGAAAGAAAACGATTACTGCGGATTTAAACCGTTGATCGCGCGTGCACGCTTAAGGTTTCTGCGCTTGAAAGTGCAATTGAGTGCAAAGCGGGCTCTCCGGTCAAAGGCGTGTTGTTGACCGGTGGAGGAGCATCATCGGCGGATGCATGAATCCAGCATTTCCACGCGTAGACCGCTACGAGAGGGGGTCGAGCACGGGTGTTTTACCGAACATGCCTAGATCCACCTCCTCGCCTGGCTCAGCGTCGACGAGGAGGAGGCGCATGCCCAACGGCCTCTTTTTCAGCTTCTGTGCTGCCCTGAGATCCCTCATCACCCACTTCAGTACGCGGTCCTCCGTGCTCGAGGGGATTGGGACCATGTCCAGCCCCGCAACGCACGCGGGTGTAACGGCGAGGAGGTCTCGGAACCTTAAGTGCCCGACCGCGGAGAGCTCCTTCAGCCTCGCGTCCTCGGCTAGGGGGAGCATAACCTCGTTGAAGCCCGGCGCGTGGAGGGAGGAGGCTAGGATGGTGAGCGCCTCGTTCACAGCGTGGAGGAGCTGGAAGGTGCCGGGGGTGAAGAGCGGTGCGTCGAGCAGCTTCTCGAGAAGCAGGGCCACGCTGTCCGTGTCCCAGGGGGAGAGCGATAGATCGATGCCGTGGAGGGCCAGCTTGGAGCCCGAGGAGTCGAGAGCCTCGTACGCCAACCGGTAGGCTTCGAGAGCGGTCTCTCTCATCGCGTCCGCGAGCGTCAAGCCCTCGTCGAGCAGTCTGGCGGCGTGGCTGGGGTAAAGTAGGCTGAGCGTCAAGCCCTCCCCTTCGCTGGTCGTCACAGGGAAGTAGGCTGTCACCGGCCGCTCCCCGAACGAGACGGCGAAGCGGGAAGCCGATACCCACCCCGCTTTCTCCGGCAGCTGCCTGAGCACGCTGATGATCTCGCCCTCCCAATCCTCGGCGTAGGGCACGGAGAAGTAGGCTCGGTCGAAGCTCGCCGCGAGGTCGACGATCAGCTCCGCACGGGGCTTCGTGAGAGGGAACGCAACGTAGCCGGAAACCCTTCTGGCAGCCTCGTAGAACTCCTCCACGTACTTCTCAGCGCTCACGCCCAAGGCTCGTACCGCATCCTCCAAGGGCGTAGACACGACACGTACCGTCCATACCTCCCTCCTCTTCGAAAGCTCCCTGACGAAAGCCTCCACCTCGCTCAACCTCAGCCGCGAAACGTAGCCATCGAGGTCTCCAGCAGCCGGTGGCGCATGGTACGCGACAGCGCGGAACTTGTACACAGTACCCCTTTAGCGGACGGTGATAAACCATTTTCGTTCATCGATCCTAGTAACCGTTCCATCGCGCCTCGCACTCTATTGATTACAGATTGTCGCGCTTCCAGCTTATCTATGGCCGTTCCAGATATACAGTCCAGACTCCGACCGGGGCATCGATGGTCCCGAAAGCTTCGACGGGGAGCAATCAATGAGCAACTTGGTTAGGCTGAAGCACCGCTTCTGAACAGCTTGAATGTGTTCCTCTACAGCTCTGCGCGTGAGGTGGATTGGGAGAGCTTCGAGAGGAAAGCGGTTCAACAGCGTCGCAAGGGGCCGGTGAACGAGGTTCCTCTTCGTTCTGTTCGAAGATTGCTAGAGCCAGAAGCCTCGAGCGGGCCCGCAGAAGCTATCGATCGCCGCTGTTCGCATCGACGGTTGGGCCGCAAGCCCGGGTGCAGGCGGAAAGCCATGGAGCAGCCCGGTGCGCACCGATGCAGCTGTTATTGGGGACTCGCGAAGCCTGCCAGGGCGCGGTGCAGCTAAGCACCGATGAGCTCGGGCAGCGGAACCGTGATCCCCTTCTCCACCGGGTAAAGCGCGCGCTTGTAGAACCTCGCTTCGCTCACCACGGCTTTCATCAAGGTTTTCGGGGGGATGTACGCTAGCTTCGGTAACTTGAAGGGCGGGCCACGCCGAAGGGCCCAAGGTGAACTCACTTCTCCATTCCCAGAGAAGTCGAGTAGGGTGAGCGTGTAGCGGCTCGGGTCCCTCTCCTCCCTCACAAGCTCCTCGGCCAGCTTCAGCGTCCAAGGGTCCGCCGCTTCAAAGGCGATCTCCTCCTCAAGCTCCTCGCTTAAGACGTACTCCTCGCAGAACCTCCTGTTTAAGCGGAGCACGGCCCCCTCGAACCCCCTCCCTCCGTACCCGAACATCGCGTCGAGCGCTAGAGCCTCTGTGGCCAGCGGGCTCTCACCGGCTACGGCGAAGTACTCGAACCTCCTCTCCCCGTATATGAGTGGGCCTTCACCCTCCATCCCCACGATCGCGGAGACCAAGCCGACCAGTCTCGTACCGCTCTGGACCAGCTCGTCGACCACCGTCGCGTAGGAGCTCAGGTACCTGATCGTCGAGTACCCCATGCTCAGCTGGAGGGGGAGCAGGTTGCTGGGCCCAGTGTAGGGGTCGCAGGCGGCTTGCATTTCGCCACCTTCAACGCAGACGGGGAGCGGGGCGGAAGAGGAGAAACCGTTAGAGATGATCGCCCGCTCGCCAACCTGTATCACTTCGAACCCCCTCCCCTCGGGAACCTCGATGCCGAAGGCTTTCGAAAGGTAGTCGCTATCGAAGAGCCTCAGTGGGAAACCAAGGAGGTGCCACCTCAGCTTCGGAGCCCTCCACAAGCGGCCGAAGAGCCGCATGAGGAGGGAGTAGAGGTTCACCGCGTGCGTTTTCGCCGGTGCTGCGATTACGATCACATCGTACTTCTCCTTGAGCAGCGCCTTGGGCACGGTCACGTGGTTGTAGAAGCCTGTGTCGAAGCCCTCCGCCCACTTGATCGGAAGGTGCTCCAGCTCAGGTTTGCCGGCGTAGGGGTTCACGAAGAACACCCGACCCGCGTACTCGGGCCTCGACAGAGCCTCAACGTACCCGGCCTCCCACGCAACCCTGAGCGGGTCGAGCCAGGGGGAATCGATGAGTATGTGGATCTCCTCCGTTCCCGCCTCCAGCAGCGCATCCACGATTCCAGCGATGATGGCCGGCGGCGTTGAGAGAGGCTGAAAGTCAGCGTGCTCGCTAACTCCTGCCTCCTGGGCAATCCTCCTCAAGCGCTCGTTCGAGAGGAATACGCCGGAGGATACTTCAGCGTCGGGGACCACGAGCACCCTGCGGTGCCTCTTCAATCCGGTTAGCAGCTCTTCCATCAACACCCTTGACACGGCGTAGTTGGCCTGGGGTGGTGGAAGCCAGTCGGGGACTCTAGCAGCGTAAAGGTCGCCCTCAACGCCGGACCATACCTCGAGCGTGCGGTTGGGTTTTATCGGCTTGTAGAGGCTAGGGTCGAGCGTGGGCTTGAACCAGCCCGGCGCCGGCTCCCCCACCTGCTCGATCCCCACCCTCTCAAGGCGATCGACCGTGCTCGTAGACGTCACACCTGATCCTTGAACCCTCAAACGCTGCTCTTTTAACGCCACCGCTCCGTGGAGATGGGATGAGGGTTAAGGTTGTATCGCTTGACCTAGACGGTACGCTGGTATCGAGGGATTACGTGGACTACTTCTGGCTGGAGCTCGTGCCGAGGTTGTACGCGGAGAGGTGGGGGTTACCGCTCAGCGAGGCGAAGAGGAGAGTGCTGGAGCAGTACGACGAGGTAGGCCCCAAGGATCTCCGCTGGTACAAGCCTAGGTACTGGTTCGAGAGGTTCGGGCTTGACAGCAACCTGCTCCTCCACGCTCTGCAGGAAGCAGCCCAACTCGTCAAACCTTACAGCGACGCGCTCGAACTGCTGAGGTGGGCGAGCGGGAGGTTCAGGATCGTCGTCTGCACCAGCGCTTCCCGGGAGTTCGTCAACATCGTCTTCGAGCGAGTCCCCGAGCTGCGGGAGCACGTCTCCCGCGTGTTCTCCAGCGTCTCCGACTACGCGCTTCCGGGCAAACCCCCCGAGTTCTACCTTAAGGTGCTCGACGAGTTGAAGATCGAGCCGGGCGAGCTACTCCACGTCGGCGATGACGATGAGGCCGACTGTAGAGTACCACGGTCACTCGGGATCCGCGCGTACGTAGTGGACCGGAGCGGAGAGCGTGGGCTCAAGAGCCTCCTCGACTTGCTACCTTTATTAGAGACGGATCAACCTTAGCGTCGATGGAGATCAAAGCCGTGCTCGCCGAAGCCCTGAGGTGCATTGAGAAAGCACGAGGGCTATACCCCCCCAAGAGCGAAGTCGAGCTTTCGGCGCTTAAATGGGAGCTGTACGCTGCTCTCCAAAACTTCCTGGACGCGGTAGCTATGCTGGTCTCTGATCTTGGATTAAGGAAGCCTGCGAGCTACTCGGAGCTCGGCGGAGTACTCGTCGAGGCAGGGCTCGCAACCTCTGAGCTTAAGGAAACAATCGCTACGGTGGCGAAAGCCAGGAACTCGCTGGCGCACGCTTATAGGAGGATCTCGCTTGAGGATTTAGGCGCACTAATCGAAGGTTTACTGCCCGCGGTCGTAAGGAGTATCGAAGTCCTCCTCAGATTGAGCGAAGACAGAGGCTTAGACCCGCACAGTGGTATTGAAAGCAGAGAAGCAGACCGGTTGCAGCAGGTTTTTAGGAAACACGGCGTGCTGATCGCCTACCTCTTCGGCAGTAGGGCCCGGGGAGCAGCCAGGGTGGATAGCGACTACGATATCGCCGTACTCTTCGGTAGGGAGGTAACACTAACCGACGAGATCGGGCTTTCCCTTGAAATCGCTAAGGCCCTCCTCGAGCCACCAGAGAAGGTGGACGTAGTGGCGCTGGATCGGGCGGACCCCCTCCTCAAGCTCCGAGTGCTCAGAGAGGGTAAGCTCCTCTACGCGTTGAGTGACGAGTATAGAAGAGTGTGGGAGAGGAGGACGTACGTGGAGGCTTTAGCGGAGCTCGACTTCTACAGCGTCTACCTGAGACGGGCGTTAAAGTTGCGAGTAAAAAACCCGTGATGGTACGGATATAGTTTATAACCCCCCTAGCGAGGCACACCCTTAGGGGGCCGTAGTCTAGCTTGGTAGGATGCCAGCCTGGGGGCGTACCCCGAGGTAGAGAGCGACAGAGCGCTGGTGATCCCGGGTTCAAGTCCCGGCGGCCCCACCATAAAGCGGATGGTTGTTCCCAACCCCTAACTCGTGCTTAAGCGATCAATGGAGACGGCGCTGAGAATAGAGAAGCTTTAACCCCATCCTCGTTACCGGTAATCAGAAGTTATGGCCGCTACACGGCTGCATAGCATTCGTTGCTGCGACACTTCTTTATCTCGGCGTGTAGCGCGTGGCGCGTGGGAGAGCTCAAGCGGGAGCTCGGGTTGTGGTACGCGACACTATTCGGCATCGGCTTGATCCTCGGCGCCGGGATATACGTCCTAGTGGGTCGAGCGGCAGGCCTCGTCGGGGATGCTGTCTGGATGAGCGTGGCCTTCTCGGGTCTCATCGCCGTCTTTACGGCCCTCTCTTACGCTGAGCTGTCCAGCATGTTCCCCTTCGCCTCGAGCACCTTCAGGTACGTTGCTGAGGCCTTCCCAGCTAACCGTCTACTTGCCTTTCTAGCTGGATGGCTCCTCTTCTTCGGCGCTGTTTCGGGCGCTGCAACAGCATCGCTGGGTTTCGCCAGCTACTTTGTAGCGCTGAGCGGACAGATCGGCCTCCTCGTGCCCGCCTCGCTGGCTCTACTGGCCCTTCTCACGCTACTGAACTGGTGGGGGATTAAGGAGTCGGCGGCGCTCTCCTCGATATTCACACTCGTTGAAGCGACCGGGTTGCTGATCGTTATAGCCCTCGGCTTCCTCAAGCCGCTACGGCAACCCAGCTACTTCTCCTTCAACCCGAGCGTTGACCCTCTCGTCGCCGTGATGGTGGGCGCAGCGATCTTCTACTTCGCCTACACCGGCTTCGAGTTCCAACCAACGCTGAGCGAGGAGACGAGAGAGGCTGAAAGAGTGATGCCGAAAGCGATAGTCCTCGCCACAGCCGTCACAACGATGCTGTACTTGGCCGTCAGCTTAGCGGCCGTCCGTTTGATGAGCTGGGAGGAGCTGGGGGTGAGCAAGGCCCCCCTAGCCGACGCCGTCTCCCGGGTCTGGAGCGAAGCCGGAAGCTTGCTGATGGTGATCGCGCTCTTCGCCACGACGAACACGTCGCTCGGTTTCCTCGTATCAGCATCCCGGTTAGCATACGGTTTAGCTAGAGAGAATGTGGCCTCGCCTAGGCTCGGCCTAGTGGATAAACGGCGGAGAACCCCGCACGTTAGCGTGGCTCTCTCCGGCCTCATCGCGGCTTTCGTGATCCTGATCACCGAGTACTTGCCGGAAGTTGCGGGCTGGAAGCTGAGGATCGGGGGCTTCGAGTACCAGCTGATAGATCTCGTCGGTAAAACTTCGAGTCTGGCAGTCCTAATGGCCTTCCTCCTGGTGAACGCGTCCCTGATCGCGCTCCGCGTGCGGAAGCCCGACGCGGCCAGGCCCTTCAGGGTCCCCTTATCGATCGGCAGAGTACCGCTGCTCCCCGCGATCGCGAACGTTCTGATAATCGCCTTCCTGGCCGTCAGCTTCAACGACTGGATCGTCTGGCTCAGCACGCTGCTCGTGATGGTGCTGGGCTGCCTACTCTACAAGAGACGTTGAATGGCGCACGGGTACACCGGCAGCTCACTACTCTCTTTTGTAGGCCCTGATCGCTCGTTCAGCGATTCTGTTTTTAATGGGTTCGGAAACGGGCATTCGTGAAGCAGCTTTGGCTTCTCTTCGCGGTGAACGCTCTGTACATGTTCGTCTCAGGATCCCTCTACCCCTTGCTCCCGCTGTACTTGGAGGCGTCCGGGGTGGGCCTCGTAGAGAGGGGGTTGATCCTTACCGCGGCCGCTGCGATCGGTGCGCTATCCTCCCTCTTCTGGGGGTACTTGTCGGACAGGACGGGTAGGCTCCGCGCTTACGTGCTTGCCAGTGGAGCGGGGCAATCCATCGTTTTCCTCCTGCTCGCGTTCCCCCAGAGCCTTTACAGCCAAATTATGCTCTACCTTGCATCCGTCTTCCTGGGCTCAGCTACCTTCACGCTGGTGATGGCTTCGGCCGGCGGGGAAAGCGACGTGAGCGGAGCTATGGGCAGCTTCTGGGCAGGGGGTTCACTCGGGTGGGCTTTGGGCACCGCTGTATCGGGGCAGGTCTTCGACCGCTTCGGCATACAATCCGTCTTTCTAATTTCGTCCGCCGTAACGGCTCTCTTCACCTTGGCCGCAATCAAGTGCGCGAGGGATCGAGCTGGGAGGCGGGAAAGGGGAGGGGGGCTCGCATTCAACGTAAAGCTTCTAGCCCTCCTTCTGCTCGTGTTCGTTTTCATATGCGTTGATGTGATCAAGAACCTGTACATCCCTCCCCACTACGCTTACAAGCTAGGGCTGGGGGCGGCAACAGCGATGCTCACGTTGAGCTTCACGAGCTGGCTGGAGGTCCCATCGATTATAGCGTTCGGGCGGCTGGCGAGGAGGGTGAGCCGGTGGGTCGTCTTCTCCCTCAGCCTACTGCTCGCTGCCCTCTACCTGGCTTTCAACTGCTTCGCTTCAAACGCGTTCCACGCTTTCGCGCTAATGGGCTTCTACAGCCTCGTATGGGGGTCCTTCAGCGTGTCGAGCAGCGCCCTCGTGGCTGAGCTCTCGCAATCCCTCGGTACCGCGTACGGCGCCTACAACATGGTCTTCTCGCTCGCCAACATCGCAGCGCCCACGATCGCGAGCCTAGTGATGGATAAGCTGGGCTACAACGCTCTCCTCACGATCTTCGCGGCTCTCTCCGCGGCTTCAAGCTTTACAGCCTACATGTGCCGCGAGCGAAAACGAGCGTGAAGAACCCAGCTTCCTTAATGCGCACTCATCAGAAGCCGCTGGAATCACGCTAATGACTTCGTGCACGAGTACGCTGTGGCCAAGCTGAAGCTGGTCGACCCCTCGGGCTATGCGTTTAGCAGAGCTTTACGACGCGCCGTCAGGAGACGTAAAGCCTCTTTACTGTAGAGAGTTCCCGAGCGATGCAGGGAGGTTCGCCGCAAGTTTTCAGGACCCTTGCAGGTTAGCAACCTGAGCCCTCGCAATAATGGATGGCAGAGATTCGTGGTTTTATGGGGTTTATGGGGCTCCCGGTTCGGCAAGCCTCCTGCCAACGACCGGGGCGTTGCGCCGGTCTACGAGGCTACGCGAGAGCTCTCCTCACAATCTTCGCGCTTTAGCGTTGCTGGGGTTTCTCGAGAAGCAGGGTTTTGATCTCGAATGGTTTGAAGCTCAGTCTTACGCTGGTACCCTTGCCTACCGGCTTGGGGTCCTCCTCGAGAAGGTTGGTCTCGTAAACGTCAAAGTGGTAGGGGAGCCTCAGTGCTACCTCGCGTCCCCTCCCCTCCACCTCGTACAGCCTGACAACGATGCCGTTGCCAGCCTCATTCAGCTTCACAGCCTCTACGATGATGCCGGGGCCGACCTCGAGGGCGCTCGCCGATGCAGGGAGGCTGCCTCCCTCCGCTTTCTTCTCCACCGGCCTGAGCCCAGCCCAAACCTCGTAAGCCCTCTCGTAGACCCTCCCAGCCTTGTAGTCTCCCGCGTGCGGGTAGAGGTAGTAGACGATCTCGTGGCGGCCGAGGTCCGACCACGGGTTCGGGTGTATTGGGGATTTGAGGAGGCTTAACCCAACCCTCGACCCCTTAACGCTGTAGCCGTGCCTCGTGGGAGCGATGATCGCCACGCCGCGCTCTCCGTCGGATAGGTCCATCCAGCGGAGGGCGGGAACCTCGTACTTGGCCTCGTCCCAGCGATCCTTCGGGATCGTCCTCCTTTCGACAACGCCGAAGGGCACTTCGAAGTGCGCGACTTCGCTCTTCACGCTGAACTCGAACCACGCCTTCAACAGGTAGCTCTTCTCTTGCCAGTTGATTGTCGTGCGGAACTCGATGAACCTCAAGCCCTTGTACAGCGTGACCCTCTGCCTAACGGTGGAGTTCCTAAAGCGGAGCTCGTACTCCACGGCTGCCGCAACGGGCCCGCTCATCACGATCCTCGGCTCCTGGGAAACCAGGGGGGCGTGGCCGGGAGACTCTATCGTCGACCTGTCAACGTCCCACGCGTCAAAGTTGCCGGGCTTGTCAGGGTGAGCTCGAAGCAGGTTGCTGGGAGCTGCGAGGAGCTCGGTGCCCAGCTGCTTATCGTAGAGCGAAAGGATGCTGCCGTCGCTACCCACCACCAGCCTGAGTAGCTCGTTCTCGAGGACGACGGTATCTCCTTCCACGCGAGCGGACGCTCCCCGCTCGACCGCGGCTCTGCCTCCCGGCAGGAGGGCTACGTAGCCCATGGCTGGGACCTCGACGAGCGCGAGGAGCTTTCCATCGACATCCTGAGCCTCCACAACCCTCCCGTCCGGGTAGGTGTAGCCGGCACCTGGCAGCTCGACAGGGAGCTTAACGGGCCAGGGCAGCGGGTTGAAGACGACGACGCTGCCCTTTGGCGCGTTTACGACGCCCGCCACGGCTTCCAGCGACCTGGCCGTGATCGCTCCGAGAAGGGTTATCGCGTCCTCCATGTCCCTGTAGGCCTCCACATAGGCCTCGTAGTTCGCGGAGCCTGGGAGCACGTCGTGGAACTGGCAGCGCAGGATCCGCTCCCAAGCTTCCTTTATCTCGCGAGCCGGGTAGGCGGACAACCCCAGCAGGTGGGCGGCCGTTGCCGCCAGCTCAGCCCAGCGGGCTTCACTCTCTGCCTTCGCCATCAGCTCCTTCATCCTTGCATTGGTCGTGTAAACGCCCCTGTGGAACTCGTTGTAGATCTCGCCCCTCCAGCGTGGCAGCTTGTCCTTCACCTTCAGCAGCTCGGACACGTAGTCGGCCTCGCTGGGCGCTTCAACGGGCTCGGGAAGCCCCGGCAGGTTGCGCAGGTGCTTCAGCCTCTCCAGCATGAGGAAGGTCGGCCCTCCCCCTCCGTCGCCGAAACCGTAGGCGTGTACGGCTGGTGCAACGTCCTTCTGCTTGTACCTCTCCCACAGACCCGCCAGCTCGCTGGAGGTTAGCGCGCCGTTGTAGGTGGCTACGATGATGTGCGCTACGACCTCGCTGCCGTCAAGGCCCTCCCAGATGAACGCGTGGTAGGGGAACTCGTTCGTGTCGTTCCACATCACCTTGTGGGTGACGAAGACTTCAATCCCCGCCTTCCTCATCAGCTGCGGCAGCTGAGCCGTGAACCCGAAGGTGTCGGGAAGCCAACCTATCCTGCTCTTCATACCGAACTTCTCCATGAAGTAGCGCTGCCCGTAGAGGAACTGCCTGGCGAGCGACTCACCTGTCACAAGCTGAGTGTCCGACTCGACCCACATGCCCCCGATCGGCAGCCAGAGCCCCTCCTTGACAAGCCTCTTGACCTCCTCAAACAGCTTCGGCGCCTGCTCCTCGAGCCACTTGTAGTTCTGAGCCCCGCTCTGGACGTAGGTGAAGCGGTAGCCGAGTTTAGCGAGGCCGACGACAGTGGAGAACGTCCTTACGACCTTCCTTCTCGTCTCGCTGAAGGGCCACAGCCAGGCCGTGTCGATGTGCGCGTGACCGAACAGGTACACCTTCCCAACTGGTTGCCCGCGGGGGAGCGCGGCCTTCACCCTCTCGATAGTCTCGAGAACCTCTTTGATGCTCGGCCTGGGAGTGTCGGGCAGCTCGATTCTCGCGACGCTGGGACCGTAGACGTTGGCCACGTACGCGAGATCCCAGCGCAAGCCTCTGTACTCCGGCGACCCCTCCGGCAGGATGTGCCCGTAAAGCAGCCGCTGGAGGGTGTAGAGCTGGAGCACGCTGGGCGTAATCTCGATTTCAGCCGCAGCCTTCGCCAAGTGCTGCATTAGCTCAGGGTTGCGTCGGGCTAAGCTCATCGCGTCGAGCAGGGCGAGGGAGAGGTGGAACCCCTCCCACAGCACAGCCGCCAGCGTGGAACCAGCGAACGCGAAGAAGTGGGGGCTCTCGCCAAAAAGCCTGCGGGGGGTAGCCTCCAACCTGACCGCACGATTCCCGGGCTCGAGCACAGCGATCTTGTGCTGCTCATCCACACCCTGGTACGGCTCCCCGTCAACCAGCAGAAGCCCGTTCCCGCTGATGTCAAGCCTCAAAAGCCACTTCGCGCCTTCATGCTTCGGAAGGTTGAAGCGGTTCTCGAAGACCTGGACGTCATCAGGTCGCGCCTCGGTCAGGAAGGGTAGCTTAACCCTTTGACCGTTTCTAACCCACTCGTCCACGAAACGGGAGTCGATTATCGTTGAGGCGAGAAGGTCGAAGAAACGCCGGTCAACCTCCTGTGGCGTAAGCTTTACTGCCACGATCCCATCCCTCGAAACAGCCGTTATTAACCCTTACCTCACAACCTCAGCCTCTTGAAGCCCCTCCCACACTTAGAGGGTGGGGATCTTCTCCTCAGGTGGCGGAGACCAGCTCTTCGTGAGGGCTGCTAGCCTCCTGAGAGCTGAAGGGTTCTTCACCTTGCGCGTCAGCTCACCGAGGATTGTGAGCAGCTCGTCGTACGTCTTCCTGTCCACGGGGAAGGGGATGCCGTCCTTCCCGCCGACAGCGTAGGCGAACTTGAAGGGGTCGGGTGGGTGCGTGACGGGATCCCTCCAGCTGGGAGGGGTCTCGTAGACGAGCTCGGCGACGAGGGCCAAGGCTCTGATCGTGCTCGGGCCTAAACCCCTCACGCCGAGCAGCATCTCGTAGTTGCGCACGTCAAGCTCCCTGGCGGCCAGCAACGACCTCCTGTTGACGGAGATGCCGCCGAGCCTGCTGTAGCGCTTGAGCAGCTCCCTAGCCTTCTCCGGCCTGTAGGGCTCGTAGCTGACCAGCGGTGTTACGCCGCGCGCGACCGCTAGAGCCTGCTTAACCAGCCCCTCCACTTTCCTCGGATCCTCCTTCGCCAGGTCGACCAGGAGCCTCTGGTGCTGCGCTAAGTTGGCGTCAACGGTGTTGAGAGCGAGACCCGCGACTCCGCTGACTCCGCTGTGCGGTGTTTCAACGAAGCTGTGTAGTGACTCGGAGAACCAGTGGTAGCGGCGGGCGAGCCTGGCTTGCGGGTTCATGCCCTGCTGCACGACAGCCCACCTACCCTCAGCGTCCACGAAGAAGGCGTGGTGGTACAGCTGGTAGCCGGCCTGCAGGGCCGCACTATCAACCTTCGCGACCAAGTAGGATGCTTCAACGAGCCTCTCAGCGTCCAGATCTAGCCTCGACGCGATGCTACGCAGCTCCTCGGGCGTTTTCAAGCTGGCATCGCCCTTACCCCCAGCGGCGTAAACCCCCAGCTCAACCCTGGAGAGCGCATCCTTCAGCACGGCGGTGGTCACGGTGGTAGAGCCCGATGAATCCCAGTCCATCCCAATCAAGTTGTTCAACGCCTGAAACCAGACGGGGTCGGCGACCCTCTCGAGAAAGCCCTTCGTACCGAACTCGTCAACGACGAGCCTCACCACTATCTCCGCCAATTCCTTCATCCGTGCGATGAGCCACGGGGGTACGCGCCCCCCATGCAGCGGCAGCTCTGCAACCCCTCTCCGCACTACAATGGTAAGGCTCCAATCAGGCTTTAAAACGATTGTTTAGAGGAACGAAAGTGCTCGTGCGAAAACCTTACCGAGCAACATCTCGCTAGAGACGCCCCTCGAACGCCTCTACGCCTCTCAGTTTCTAGCAAACATCTTTGAAGGTACCAGGCTTCAAAGGATGAAAACAGGCGCTTTCAATATCGCATTCGCTACGCTCACCACCTGTCAGGCTGCCAAACATAGGGTTCTCCTCTATTAAACAGGGTCGATAGGAGCCTTCTCTCCTCGCTGTCGGCTGCAACCGCTTCTGCCCCCATGAATCCTAGGATTAGCTGAGCTGCGCTACCAGGGTCGAGCTCGAGGATGCTATCGGCCTCGCAACCCTCGACCACTTCTACCAAACCGTCGTTAACCTTCAGCGTTGCCTCTTCGCCCCCTACACGAAGCGCGAGAGCCCCCTTGACCCCAAGAGATCTAAGCTGAAGCTCGCCCTTGATAGACTCGAGCAGCTCCTTTAACCTGATGACCCTCGCCATACCGCCGCCGCTCCACGGGTAGAAGCTCTCAACAGTGCAGCCGTAGGATCTCGCCACCCGAACAAAGGGGTGGTCGGGCGGTAAGTGGACCTTGATGTGGCTCTTCCTCTCTTCCAGTGCAATCTTGTAAAGGATCTTGAGGAGCGACTTGTAGAGGCTAGCGCTGTGGCCTTCGGCTCCCACCTCGGCGATCAAGAGCTCCTCTGGGCTCGGCCACCTCTCCAACGCAGCGTAAGCAACCAACTTTCCACCTTCCTTCACCACTAAAGGTTTAGCTGGATGCTCCCAAGACACCCCCTTCCTAAAACCGCTCCAGCTCGCGGAGTCCCGCACCCTGGCCCCCGGCCAGCGCGTGTTCACGCTCTCGTATAGCTGGGCGATCTCACTCCTGTAGTAGCCCTGATCCTCGGAGACCTCCCACTCGAGCTCCTCCGCTTCAACGCGGGATGCGTTCCTTAAGCTCAAGGTGACGGTGTGTTCACCCATGAAGGTGGCGTAGCCGAACCTGTGGTAGTACTCGAAGATGCCGAAGAGGGCCGATAGGGGGTAGCCCCGCTCCCTCATCCACTCGACGGTGTACCTGAGGGTTGCGGCAGAGAAGCCCCTCCCCCTGTACTCGCGGGGCGTGTAGACTCCGGCGACCCCGCCCGCCAAAACCTTGGAGGCGCCATAGTGGAGCCGCACGTCGATTACGTACAGCCAGCTGACCGCCTTATCCCCATCGAAAGCCGTCACTTTGTGGACGTCCTGCTCTACGCGTTCGACGGAGAAACGCAACCCCATGTGCCAATCATTCCGAAGCACCCTGTAAAAACACTATCGCGTGCCCCACTGCTGTGAGCGGTTAGTCTCGGGTTGACATCGGTTAGCTAGTAGCGAGCTAACCAGTACAAGCAAACAATATAATGCCCCGCTTAAAGCCCTTCAGAGGGGCCCGTGGTCTAGCGGCTAGGACGCCCGCCTCACGAGCTCACGATCAAGCAGCCGGGTTGAGAGCGCGGGAGGTCCCGGGTTCGAATCCCGGCGGGCCCACCAGGCTGTGCTAAATCGATGTACTAGTTGTACATATTAGAGTGGAAAATAAGTGGAAAATATCAAGTTCATTAACCACTTCTTCCAATCGATGGGCCCGCGTAGGACGCACAGAGGGAGCTAACCTATATTAGTGTCATCCGGGGACTCTTCCCGAGCCCTAGCCTAGGGGGGCTGTGAAAGAATGCGAGCTTGAGAAAACCGGTTCACTCTCTAGGCGCTCGGGTAACCGGACTCTCAAGCTTAAGAAAGGAGAGTGGCCTATTCAGACGACAGAATTCCCCGAACTCTTTAGCGTTCTAGCGGCTTGACGTTCATGGTTGTGATCCTCTCGCGCGGCTGGGAAGACCTGACGGCAATCTAGCGCTGCATCCCATTGATTAACCCTTCTGACCATTTCGGCAGAGCCTTCTGAAGCCTAACCGGAGGGCCGGAGAAGAATCTCTAAGCGTGAAGTCTCTGAGCTCCACGCTCGCGAAGAGGGGGTCGTCAACGATGGAGAGCCTGTCGTAGCCAAGCGCTCGCCACTCGTCGAGCGTGTACTCCCTTCCCGTCGCCTGCTCGCGGCACACCGTCAGCCTGCCGGTGAGGTCCCAGTAGACGTTCCTGTCGCTCACGATGTTGCGCATCGAGTAGCGCTGGGCATAGCCGCCCTGAAAGATCGGCGAGCCGTTGGAGAGGACGATGTTCCGCTCGAAGATGAACGCGACTTGACCCTCTTCACCCCGGCTCAGGACTATGTTCGCTTCGCGGCCGAGGGCGAAGATGTTGTCCCTCACGATGTTCCAGCGGCCGTAGTGCTGGTGGAAGCCGCCATGCGTCGTATCGTACACCACGTTGCCTTCCACTACGATGTAGCTGCTCCCCTCGTCGAGGTAGACGCCCCAGCCGCCGTACTGGTAGGCGCTCACGTTGTAAATGATGTTGCACCTCACAGCGGTACCGGGTTGAACGCCCAGCGTGTAGACCCCACCCATGTCGCTGAGCAGGCCGGCCCCAATATCGTGGATCACGTTCCCTTCTATCAAGTTGCAGCAAGCGAAGCTCTCCCCGTACCCCCACGTCCAGCCGACCGATACCCCTGTGTAGAACAGATCGGCGATCTCGTTGGCCACAACCCTAACGAACCGCGCTTGCCCCACCCAGACTCCGACAGCGCTGTGGAAAACCCTTCCACCCCTCTCTATCCTGTTGCCCGCAACTTCGATGAACTCCACCTTCTCCCACTCGCTGCGGGGGACGTGCTGCGTCCCCACTTTGATCCCTCCCGCCCCAAGGTCGTAGAGCCTGCACCCCTCAACTCTAACGCCCCTACACCCCTCCCCGATCTCGATCGCGTAGCCCCCGACGTGCCTGACTGTGCAGTCCTCGATAACCACGTTGCGCGCCCCCCTCAAGTAGATGGCACCCGGCACGTTCACAGCCGCCTGCGGGGAAAGGGTGTGCGCCCAGTCGGTGCACTCGAAGGTCAAACCCCTGATGACGATGTTCTCGACGAATCTACCCCGCTCCGGTTCGCCCTTCACCTCCAGGAGCCTCCACACAAGGCGGGGTGCTACGACCACTGAGGAGCTGGGGTCTTCTCCGGGCTTCGGAAGGTAGTACAGAAACCCCTCGGCTGCATCCAGGTACCACTCACCCGGCTCGCTCAAGGCTTCAAACACGTTCTCAACGTAGTACCGGGGGTACTCCTCCGCAAACCCGTCCCTGATGGCAAAGACCGTTTTGGCGGAAAGCCTTGCGACCCCCCTTGATTCATCGACGCTTCGCAGCGGTATGCGCTCCTCAACCCAGAAGTGGAGGATTACGACATCGACCTCCTGGAGGTTCCTCCAAGCCCTCAGCTGCCCCGGCTCGAAGCTGAACTCGTCCGCACCCTCGAACAGCTGGAGCTCGAGAAGCCTTTTACCAGCGTAGCTCGGCACGCCCGCGATCTTGTAGAAGCCCTCCTTCGGCAGCCTCGATCGAGGCCTCCTCTCCCCGTTGACAAAGAGTTGCTTAAACGTCCACCCCCTCGGAACCTCGGCGACCCAGGCTGACCTTCCGCCCAGGTCAACCTGTCTGAACCCCGTGATCCTCAACCCTCCGCTGATGATTGGTTCCTCCCCCGGATACGCCTGCCACACCACGGGGCAGCCCTCGCCGCCCGAATCCTCAGGCCCCAAGACGAGGGGGGCTGACAGGTGGTAGACGCCGCCCCGCAGGTAGACGGTAACGGGCCTTCTCTGCCTCCTCAGTCCCCTCACCCGATCTCGCGCAGCCTCCAAGGTGGCTAAGGGCCCGTCGCTGCCGTCAGGAAGAGGATCGGGGAAGAGCCCGGACCACGAGTCTGAGCCTTTGGGAGAGACGTAAAGGGCAACCGCTTCGCCCACGCAGGGCCGACCCGTAAGAGCGCTCTCCGTCTCCACGCCCCGCATGCTCTCAGCTAGCGACTGTGGCCGTGAGAGGTAAAATAGCGTAGCGATTCCCGAAGCCAGGAGAAGCAGCACAGCTACAAGTACGGCCGCCAGCCTCATCCGGAAGTTCTCGGCAGCTATGCTCTTTAATGTGCGCTCTGCGTAAAACCGTGGGCATCATAGGCCGTGCGGCACAGCTCACGAGGAGGGAGCGCTTCCTGAGGGTTTTCACGTACAGGGACGTGGATAGGCTCCCCGACGTGGAGTTCGGCTACTGGAGCGACACGCTGAGGAGGTGGCACAGGGAGGGGTTGCCGGAGTGGGTTACGGACGACTACAAAGCCGACCTCTACTTCGGCTTCGAGAACTGGTTCTGGAACGAGGTGCCGTACCACATCCCGTTCAGGGGCTTCAAGGTGGAGGTGCTTTGGGAGGATGAGCGCAGGAGGGTCGTGAGGGATTGGCTGGGTGTAGTAAAGCTCGAGTTCAAAGAGGGGGTTGGGGAGTCCATCCCCACCTTCCTCGAGTACCCGGTTAAGGACTGGGATACTTGGGAGGCGTACAAGGAGCGCTTCGATCTCGACGCCATCAGCTACCCGGGCTGGGAGGAGAACGTGGATAGGTGGAGGGATCGGGACTACGAGCTCGGCATCCATGCGGGAGGTTTCTTCGGCTGGGCCCGCGACTTGATGGGGCTTAAGCGCCTCTGCAGCGCGATCCTTAGGGAGCCGGAGTTGGTGAGGGACATGTTCGAGTTCAGGACGAGGATGATCCTGAGGGCGATCGAGAAGCCGGTGCGCGAGCTGCAGCTCGACTTCTCGCACTGGTGGGAGGACATGTGCTGGAACGGGGGGCCTCTGATCTCGCCGAGGCATTTCAGGGAGCTGATGGTTCCCTGCTACAGGAGGATCACCGAATTCCTCCGCGACCACGGCGTGAGGCTGAACATTATCGACTGCGACGGCAACATCGACCTGCTCATCCCCCACTGGCTGGAGGCCGGAATCAACTGCTTCTTCCCCTGCGAAGTGAGAGCGGGAAGCGACCCCCTGAGGTTGAGGGAGAAGTACGGGCGCGAAGCCCTCTTCATGGGCGGTATCGATAAGAGGGCTCTGATCGAGGGGCCGAAAGCCATCGAGAGGGAGATTGAGAGACTGAAGCCCTTGATGGAGGAGGGTGGCTTCATACCGCACGTTGACCATAGGGTGCCTGCAGACGTGCCCTACAGCCACTACCTTTACTACCTCAAGGTGAAGAGGAGAGCTATCGGATTGGGCGCAGCAGCGAGCGGCTAGTTGGCGCGACCACGGAGCGGTGGAGCTACTGGGGAGCTACACTTCAGGGTTCGAGCAGTACGCTCTCGAGGGTTTCCCGAACCCTTTTGGGGAACTGCCTCGCGTAGAGCCTCAGTTTCCCCCGGTCTAGCAGGTCTAGGTTGAGGTCTGGCGGAGCGTACCCCCTTAAGTGCAGCGTATCGAGGAGGGCCTTCTCCGGCTCAGCCAGGCGGAGCTGCGGGTCGAAACCGAAGTACAGTCTGCTGCAGATCCTGTGCAATTCGAATGTGTAGGGCCTCCCTCTGACGATCTTCGGCTTCCCTAGCCAAGCCAGTGTCACCATGGGCGGGGCCTGATCGAGTACGTCGTGGTAGTGGAGCGCCCATTCAAGCGTCACATAAGCCGATGGAAAGGCGGCTTTAACTATCTCCCAGAGCTCGCAGTCGCTGACGCACACCCAACCTCTCACAACCCTCCTTACGAGGCCTTCACGCTCAAGCCTCCAGAGCGCGACATTCAATGACTCTTCTTTGAGGCCCGTTAGAGCTCGGAGCGCGCTAACGTGAACCAGCGCGAACCCCTCCCTCTTCAAGCTCTCCAGCAGAAGGGCCCACTCGCGGAGTTTCATACAACCACTCTGACCGCCTCCTCTAAGACCGCGATCGCCGCTTCTAGGTAGCGCTCAAGCAGCTCGCGCTGAAGCAGCGAAGGGTTGAGCAGTCTAGAGAGCTCCCTCTCCGCAGCCTCCAGTAGCCCACCTCCAGCCTTCAAGTGCGCTGTTAGCTCGATTAGGTCGTGGGGGCGCTCCAGGTAGGTGCCGAACTCTTCCTTAAGATAGCTTTCGTCAAGCTGGGCGCCGTAGTGTTTCACAAGCCAGTACACGTCAAAGATGTCCCTCCACCTGACGAAGCCTCTACGCCAAGCCCCAGCGAGTGAGCAGACCTTGTCTGCCAGAATGCAACCCGCTTTCTTCACTCTGATCCCGACGGCTGTTTGAACCGGGTACTCGACCGTTAGCGCCCGAACTTCGAAGAAGGGGGTATGATAACTCCTGCTGAGCACCTCCACTTTAACCCTGATCCTCCTTCCCACGAGCCCCTCAGCCCCGAAGGTAAGAAAGTACCTGTGAAAGCCCCCTGCCTCGTCAAGGCGTTGACTCGAGACTGAGACACCGATACCATCGGGCGCTAGGACTCGCGACAGCACCCTTCCCAGTCTTCCGGCGTGCGAGAGGGAGTCGTTGATGGGACCCGACAGGGTGAAATCCAGATCGAGCGAAAACCTGGGCGACCCGTAAAACAGCCTGAGGGCGGCCCCACCCTGCAGCGTGTAGCGCTCGTAAAGCCCGAGCTGAGCGAGCGCATAGATCACGAGCTTATGAAGCAGCTCTCTAAGTACCCTGGTCGGCTCCACACCCTTCGCCGCCTCGCGCTCAACGATTGATCTCAGCATTGTCGTACACTCGTTCCAGAAGTATAACAATTTTGCTATACTCCGAGAACAATGCGCGGTGCTGTGAGTATAGCAGGCAGCGCTAACGTCCCCTCTCCCGAGTGGTTAAGCGTACCTCTGCGTCGAGAACTCTGTGCAGCAGCTCCAGCTTATCGATGAGGTACCTCTCCCCCCTTTGATCCTCAAGGACAAGCTCACCGGCCCAGTAGTCGATCAGCCTCAACTCTGCGCCCACCAGATCCTCTATGCTGCGCGCTTCCGCTCCAGCGAAGATTTCAAGCCCAAACCTCGGCAGGATCGTCACAGCCTGAAACTCACCCTCGAGCCCCAACTCGAGCAACAGCGAAGCTAGCCTGCGCGCTAGAACCTCAAACCTCGACGCTGAGAGAGCCTTAACGGCCCGCTCAACCCTCTCCACCAACCTGATTCCCGCCCCCTCCGTTGCTGCCGGCCTACGGCCCAGCTCCCTTTCCAGGCACCTCATCTCCTCCAGCGAGCCTGTCGCGAGGAGTGCGGCAGCGACGTGAGGCTGCTCAGCGATCCTCCATGCAATCCTCCAGGACTGCGTCAATCCGATTTTCAGCTTGGACCCTCCGTAATCGAGAGCGTACACTGCGAACTTCTCCGCGAGAGACCCAGCTACCCTACTGCAGGCCTCGTCGTCACCCTGAGCGCACCTCTCGTAGAGCGCCTTCCAGCTCTCCGCGTGCTCCCTGCAGTAGCCGTCCCGCGTCACCGCCGGCTTCACGCAGTAGAATGGTTCGCCCTCCACGTCTTCGTGAAAGCGGCAGAGCCGGCCGCCCAACCTCTCCAACCTGACGACAGGCTCCCACACCGCTGTCGCCAGCCGGCTTGGTGGCTGCTGTATGAGAAGACCCAGCTTCGACAACCGCTGGACGCTCAATCGCACCACCACTCTGCTCTCGCCGAAGAGCCCCCCGCTCGAGGAACCTTCGAACTCCCCCACCCCCTCAAGTTCAAAAACTACAGCTCTGGCAACCGGCATGGGCGTGGTAGGTGCGAAGCAACCAGTGATAGACCCATCGCTCAGCCCGGACGGATAGAGATTTTTAGTGTTCGGCAGGCCCCTCCCGCATGGTTAAGAGGTGGATCAAGTGGCTGTTCGGGCCGGCGTTCTTCCTAGCCCTCGCGCTGGCGCCACCCCTCCCCCTCGTGGAGGAGGCCGCGCGCCTAACCGGCGTGTCGCTGAACAAAGCTCCGCAGATCGCCCTCGGGGGCCTCGTCTGGGTGGCCAGCTGGTGGATCACGGAGATTGTGCCTCTAGGCTTGACCGGCCTGCTCGCTGCGGCTCTCTTCAGCATCCTCGGGTTCGTGTCGTGGAGTAGCGCTCTCACCAGCTTCACCCACCCGATCATATGGATCTTCATCGGTGGCTTCGTCTTAGCCAAGGCGTTCAGTAAGTGGGGTGTCGATAGGCGCGCAGCCGCAGCTGTCGCAAGGCTGTACAGGGGGAGGAGGCCTTCGCTGGCGGCCTTCTTCGCAGCCTGCCTACCCGCCTTCCTCCTGACCGTCACCGGATCGATCACGGCCTCAGCCAGCGTGGTCTACCCCATCGCGCTCTCCTACCTCACCTCGATCAGAGCTTCGGACAGCTTCGTAGAAGCCACGATGCTCGCCCTCGGCGAAGCTGCGACAGCGGGTGCGATGTTCCTGCTCATCAGCACCCCTCCCAACCTGATAGCCAAGCAGGTGCTCGAGTCAGTTTTGCCCGGCTTCAAGCTGACCTTCTTCGACTGGTTCATCGTGGGGACTCCGCAGGCCTTCCTCGGGCTCTTCACCACGTGGCTGATCGTCTTCAAGCTGCTGAAGGTTGAGGAGAGGGAGGTGGCGGCACCCCACATTGCGATTGAGGCTCGAGCCAGCAGGGAGGAGAAGCTCGTGGTCGCGGTGTTCCTGGTTACGCTCGCGCTCTGGATGCTGCCCGGAGCTCTAGCCATCGCAGCGTCAGCCCTCCCCTCTCTTGAACCGGTCTCGAAGACTGTGACAGTCTATCTACCGGAGGCTGCCCCCGCGGTACTTGCAATCCTAGCACTGGGCCTCATCCGCACAGAGAAAGGCCCACTGCTAACCTTCAAGGAGATCGCCGAGGGTGTTGACTGGAACGTCGTCTTCATGTTCGGGGGCGGCCTCGCGATGGGTCTGGCCCTAGACGCGAGCGGCTTCTCGCGCTGGATCGCCCTCGCGATCTCCAGCCTCGGCGCCCTCGACGCCTTCAGCCTATCAGTGATCGGAGCCCTCCTCGGCTTCCTCATCACGTTCCCAGCCTCCAACACCGCTGCCGCGATGATCTCAGTACCTCTCGTCGCATCGCTCGCCAAAGGCGCGGGGATCAACCCCGTGGGGCCGATCCTCTCGACTGCGCTAGCCTGCTCCATCTCGAGCGCACTCCCTTCAACCACACCCCCCATGGCGATCATCTACGGGTCGGGAAAAGTGAGGGTGTCCAGCATGTTCAAAGTCGGAATCGTATCAGACCTATTGCGTTTAGCGCTTCTCATCGCAACCCAACCAGTTCTCGTGAACTACCTTTTGACCATCAAGGGCCTCAAGCCTTGAGACTTACGTAATACGCCCCCAGCCGACTAGCTGGGAATGGTTTCGGAACGGTGCTGTGCGCCTCCAAACCCTATTTGACTCACAATTTACGCGAGCCTCCTACCGAAACCTGCAGGTGTAGCACCGTTATCGTAAACTTCCTCCACGTGGAAGATGTACGCGGGCCTTAGGGAGCGCCTTTCGGGCGGGGTGTAGTGGAAGGCGTCGTGGACCAGGTTCACGAGACGCCAGTACTCGTCGCCCTCGTGGATGGACACTGTGCACCTTACTTCGTAGCTGATCGATGGGGGTTGGAGGAAAACTATGCAGGCCTTCCTGGACCGCTGCAAGATCGACCAAGTATGCCTTGAGGAGTGCGGTACCCTCAAAGCGAGCTCCAGGCTCGCCAGCTTCTCGAAATCCACCCTTTCCTCGGCTAGGCCGGGCTCAAGGTACACGAGCTCGAGGAGCAGCTTCAACCCCCGCTCCGCGTGCTCCCGGAGCACCTCCTGCCTGCTCATACCGCCTGAGATAAGAGCCTCATCGCTGAGCCTGAGGTGCTCCTCAAGCCTCTCAACCGCTTCACCGAGGAACTCGCGCTTCAGCACGTAGCCCACGCCGACCACCTTGCCGTTCACCTCAACACTCCCATCTGGCAGGCTCGCAGCCGTACAGAGCACGGCGTTGTGCCTAGCAGCAAGCTCCCTGAAGATGGCGCCCTGATCTCCTGCGAAACCTCGGAAAACCTTCAGGAGAAGCTCGCGGCGGGCGTAATAGTTCCATTCAAGAAACTCCTTCGGGAGACGAGCCATGCGGGCGAGTACCCCGATGCTATTTAACTCTTCCCGCACCGCTCAAGCATAGAAATATCCTCAGCGACTTTCAACATAGGATTTTGACGTTAAATAACCATGCAATAATTTTATGCTTATACTCTGAAAGCCTAAGCTGCAATCATCTCCATGGCTTAATTGTAACTATCGGATGCCTCTTAGGTTCAGCAGAACCCGAGCTAATGGTTTATCGACGGTGCACAGGTGCAGCGTAAGCGAAAATGGCTATTGAGGTACTATTACTGAGGTTTCAGTCTTCCTTAACCCTCTTTTCACGAGTTCACGGTAGACTTCAACAAGCCTGCTGAACCTTTCGCTCGCGTAGAGGACCACGCCCTCTGAGAGAGCATCAACTATGATTGGATTCCCCTTCTTCAGCATCTCGATAGCCTCCTCCAGCGTGTACGGGTGAGGCTCTATGTTTAGGGTTAGATCCTTCGTTATTTCGAATATCCTTCCTATCCTGTCGAGGTACTTCTCCTCGAAATCGGCTAAAACTAGGATATCGTAGTCGCTCCACGGCTTGTAATCCCCCCGCGCCCTAGACCCAAACAGCACTATCGCATCCACTCTCAAAACACTCGTAATCTTCTCAACCATTCTACGAAGCTGTTCACGCTCCGAGCACTTCTCTGACGTAGCGGATCACCTCCCTAGCCGCGCTGAGCGCTCTTTTTGACGTTTCTTCATCGTAAGCTTCGTGAGGAGTCCCCGATGGGTGCGCGTTGGGGTATCTTGAGGGGATGTAGTGCCTATCCAGCTCCCTAGCGTAAATCATCAAGTCCTCCGGAGGACTTACGCCGAGCTTGCTGAAATACCTCGCTAACAACTCTCTGACGCTGTGACCCCAAGGAGCTTCGTTAACGTGGTAGAGCAGCGCTTTACAGGCTTTCTCAGCAGCTTGGTGGGAGTAGAATGCTGAGGCATTATACCTCTTCTCCCTGTGTAACATCTCAGCAGTCTCAAGATCCCATAACGCTTCGCTCAACCATCTTAAGGCTTCACTTCTCACAGTAGCCACCAAGAGAACAGCCGCCGACTACTTAAATAGTGCGAGCGCGATGCAGCACGAAGGCAGTGAAGATGGCTTAGGCAGCATTAACGTCTCCAAGCACTCTGTGAATCAACCTGCCCACGGACACCGACGTCTCAGGTTTCTTGGTGAGAACTGAGTTCACCTTATACTCCTGTAGAAAGTGCTCGCTGGTGGTAGGTGTGGACACTCCCTCCTCCTCCCTCTAAAAGGGCACCACGTCTCCGCTCGCTCACAGTACCACCTCGTCACGAAATTACTGGCGAACTGCGTGGAGTACACGACGACCCTCCGCGCGAAGGGGCACCGCTTACCCACAGATCTTCACTCTACACTGCCCGACTTCCTAAATTAACAATCGATTAAATTGGGGAAGCTGTACCTACGTGCAGCCACGTTCGCGTTCAGGCCGGCGCTCGACGAGTTCACGAAGTTACCCTTCAAAACCGGCTAAACGCCTATCATGCTGCTTGGAATGTTCAAAGCTTGGGTGGGTGTGTAAGGTTTCCAGTGGCCTTGAGCGCCCAAACGCCGTTCTCCTCAGCCTCCTTCACAGCGTCGCTAGTGGCAAGCGACGTGTAGATGACAAGCACTCTCCTAGGACGAAGCAGATTCGGGTAGAGCACCTCGAGATCCTTCACTTTCCGAACCAGCTCCTCCACACCCTCCTTACCCAAGCGGACTGTCGCTTCGCCGATCACGCAGACGTCGTTCGACGCACCGTAGAGATTGATCTCGAAGCCGGGTAGCTCGAGCCTCGTAAGCTCCACAATTACGCCCATCCCCCTCAACCTAAAGCCCAGCACCTCCCTCGCCTCCTCCTCAATGTCGAGAGTCAACTTGTCAAGCGTGCGCCCCACCCTCGTGAGGCGCTCATCGATCCTAACCGAGTACTCCCACGTCCTAGCCTGCTCTCTGGCCAGCCGATACCGCAGAGAAATGGAGGGTTGGTACTTGCAGTTTAGCGGCGCCTAAACTGCAAAACGGATCTCCGAAGAGGAGCGATGAGCCAGAAGGCTTTCGTCAGCCAAAGGGCCAATTTTGAGAACCCACGAGAGTTTGGTCAGCCTTTCCGCTCCAGAGTAGGCTTCCTCGAGATGTAACGAGTCGTAGGTAACGTTGGCAAACTCTGCGATATCTCGAGGAATGCTTGAGTGAGAGCTGGAAGGTCTGGGATGTTTCCAATGGCGATTAAGGGGAAACGTGGATCTGACTGTTAGTAGCGGTCGACCTTTCACAGTTCTGCTTTTCGCTGTTCAGAAGCTTGGGCGTCAAGCCGGAGAGGAAAGAGAAGCTGAGATCCACAGACGGCAGAGTGATGGAAAGTGGTGGGCATCGAGGTTGTTTCCGCTCATGTCCGCTCCCGCGGTGTTCGGGAGTGTGGTTACGCGGTTTTCATGGACTGAATCATAGTGTTCGACGCATACGGCTTCAAGGAGCAGCTGAAATACCCCCAAAGCGGGTTAAACCACTGAATGCGACTGGTGCTATGCCCGCCTAAATCATGATTGGAACCATTCCCTAGCCGCTACGTGGAGAGGCGCCTTTCACGGTTTACATTCACGCAGGATTTCTTCGCTCGACGATAGTTCCGGCCTCTTCCTCAGTATACCTGTCACAGTACTGATGTTCTCCTAGATTTTCCTCCTCAGCTTTACATCATCCGTCACCAGCACGGCATCATTCTCAGCGGTTGCGACCAAGTAGGAAGCGTCGTAGAACGTCACCCGGAGCTTGCACGCCAGCTCGAGGGCCTGGTCGACACCTTTGAGATCAACTGTTTTCATCGCCTCTAAAATCCTACCCATCAGAAGCATTACCTCAAGCGCCTCCTCGACGCTTATCCTCCCCTGCAGTACTGCTTCTTTCCACAGCGCGTTCCCGACCTCGTACTTCGTGAGGCATAGGATCAGGGAATCCTTGAGCAAACCGTAGGCGTCCTGCTTGCGGAGCCTTATGACGTTCATTAGGGCTGAGGCATCGTAGGGCAGCTTCATCTCTCCTCCCGGCTCTCCCTTACCAGGGCTGCAAGCTCCTCTGGCGGTATCTTCTCCAGAAACCCCCCGACCCTCCCGAGAGCTTTCCTAACCTCCTCTTCCTCCGCCCTCTCAACCTCTTCCTCGAGAGCCCTCCTGATGAGCCTGCTAACTGGTATGCCGTACTTCCTCAACTTCTCGCGTAACTCCCTATCTATCTTGGCGGATAAAGTTACGTGCGTCATGGTAACGCCTTTGGGAATACTGGGATAATGTAGCATTTAATCGTGACGAAGAAACGTGTTGAAGCTCAAGCTTGCCAGGAGGCCGTCGCGTACAGCCCTTATCCAGAGAGCTTCCCTGTGGTAAACTTTTGTTTGCCTCAGTCGAGCGGGAAGAGCAAAGCTCGATTTGGCTCCCCCTAAAGGTTAAGCGGTGCTGGAGATGAAGCGTCTCTTGCCCGCTGACTCACTCTCAACTCCCGATTTGGGGCTCAACTTGACCTTAAGGCTTGGCAACCAGGTAAGCGATTCGCCCAGAGCCGTCGGGGCCAAAGTGGACGAAGTACAGGGGGGCACGGTTATCGTTATGCTGATCTCAGACGTAACCTGCAGCCCATTCTTTTCTTCAGCTCCGCGATGGCACGACACGCCTCTCCCGTCACAGCGAATATTCCCTCCGCCACAAAAGCATTCGGCGCTGCATAACTCGGCGTATCTTACCGTAGCATAGCCTCTCGGAGCGCGCTTTCGTTCGGTAAACACTCATCTCAAGGAGTTCGAGGAGGTCCTAGGGAGGCCCGCGGCCCCGGTTTTCTGAATTTTCCCTTCCCCGCCAGGGTCAGGAGCTACTGGCAGAGAGCAAACCCCCTCTTGGGCACCGGCCTCTCCGCCTTAACGGTGTCCAGCCTCGAGTATGACGGCGCCTTGGAGCGCGTCCAGGACTGTCTTGAACTTATTCAGCAGCTCCCTTCCGACTAGGCTCCTCCTGGCGAAGATCGTCGTGTAAATGTCGCAGGGGATGCGCAATCCTCCGAGCTCCACAACCCCCCTTGAAACTCTCAGCTCGACGCGGTAGCCGCCCGCCACTAGGCCTGAGGCCTTCTCCGCTCTCTCGTAGAGCTGCAAGCCGAGCTCGAAGTACTTCTCGAAGGCCAGGAGGAGCGTACCTGAGAAGCCCGTGTCCACCTTAGCCTCTACTTCGACCCGCCTCCGGCCGGTGGGCGTGTAGACCACGAGGGGGATTACCGGCGCGGGAGGGCTCTCAGCGCTGCTGTAGTAGCCCCTAGCTACAATTCCACCAGGCTCCAACCCAGCTCCACCTCAGCTCTCCCTCTCCTAGCCGCTGAGAGCTGCTCAATAACCCCCTGACTGGCTCCCACCCTCTCAATGGCTGCCGCTGCCTCCTCAAGGGTTGGGAAAACTCCGAGGAGCTTGCCCCCCGCGAAAGCCGCGTAGAAGCCCTCGTGACTCCTCACGAGCTCCTCGCGAAGCTTCTCGAAAGCCCTCCTGTTCAGCTCCGCCTCCCTCTCCACTTCCTCTGCCAAGGCGTGAAACTCGGGCTTCACGGAGAGCCAGAGCCTCAAAGCCTCCTCAAACGCATCTTTAACCCTAATGCCTCTGAGAGCGGCAACTGCCTTAACCCTCCTGTAGAGCTCCTCGTCCAAACCCCTCACTCCGACTACCCTCACGCAATTGAAAACAAGTTTACATGTTATAAAGTTAACTAGTTAATTCACCTCTAGCTGAACCGAAAGCGCAGTGACGCTCCCCCTTAGGGCCTGTGGGGTTCCGTCCATGATCGGGGAGAGCGAGCATTTCAGTGTGACAAGGGACGCTCAGCCGGGTGCGACGCAGCGTACGTCGGCTACTTGCAGGCCTATTCGAGCGTACAATCAACGTGCCCGTTCCGGCCCGTTTCTCCCGGCTCCAGTCGGTGAGCGGGTTACTCTTTCTCGGCTGAGGCCAAGTGCTCGCTTTGCCTTTCACCGATGGAGCGTGATCCACCACTTCCTCGTAAAACAGTCTTCGAGCAGCGGCACGTTTTGTAGGGTGCGCGTTAGGGTTTTGAGGCACGTCCCGAGAGGCGCAGGCGATAGCCGGATGGGGTTTGCGGATGAGGGTTTTGGTGATTCTCGGTACGGGTAGGGAGGGGCGTAAGTCGGAGCTTGTGGCGAGGTTCGTTGTTGAGGGTCTTCGGGAGCTGGGTTTTGACGCTGAGCTGATCGATGTGAGGGACTACCCGTTCTGTTTTACGCGCAGGGGCGACGGCTCAGCGCAGGTTGAGACTTTTCGGAGGAAGATTGTTGAGGCTGAAGCCCTCGTGATCGTATCGCCCGAGTACAACCGGAGCTACCCTGGTGAGTTGAAGATGCTTCTAGATACGCTGTACGACGAGTACGCCGATCTACCCGTTGGCATCGTAACCGTATCGGCTGGATGGGGTGGCTCCGGCGTCCTGAGCGAGCTGAGGCAGCTCTGCTTGAATCTAGGCATGCTCCCAGTGGGGCACTTTGCGGTCCAGAATGTCAACCAGTTCCGATCCGTGGATGATCTTTCTAAAATGTACAGGGATAGCCTGGTGGAGCTCGCTCAGCGCATGAACCGGTACGCAAGGGGGCGCTAGCCTCGATCACGACTCAGGAGAAAAGTATTCAGTGGCGCTGCGCAACCGCTGCTTAATAGTTGACGTCTGCGTTGGCCGCTAAGCATAATATCGTGGGATCCCCGCTCCATCAATGTTCGTCTCGATAAGGGATTTCACGGTGAGATGGGTTGGCTACAGCAGCCTTTTCGAAGGTTTGAGAGATCTTGGCATCAGCAGTTTCGAGCTTTACGTGGATCGAAGCTTGAAGACCAGCAGGTACGTGGATATGGGGTACGAGGTTATGCTGGGCTTCGATGTCTCCACGAGGGAGAACAGGGTGAAGCTGAGGCGCCTTCTGGAGAGCGAGGGGGTCGGTGTTTGCGCCGTGCTCGTGGAGAACGACTTCTCCATGGAGCTGGAGAAGGAGGTCGAGTACGTTGTTAGAGCCTGTGAAGTGGCCTCGGATCTCGGTGTGAGCGTGGTGCGAATCAACGCTGTCATGAGGGAGGCCGCCGGCTACCTGCTGGAGGACTACATCGATAGGACGGCGAGGGCTGTGAAGGAGTGCTTAAGGGGGTGCAACGGTCTTGGAGTCAGCCTGGCCGTTGAGAACCACGGCACGATAGCTAACCGAAGGGAGTTCCTCGTCGGGCTCCTGGAGAGAGTTGGTAGCGAATACTTCGGGCTAACGCTGGATACGGGCAACTTCTACTGGTACGGCTACCCGCTAAACCAGGTGTACGAAATCATCAGCGAGCTGGCTGGCTACGTGAAGCACACCCATGTCAAGAACGCCCGCGCGCCACCCGGTAGAGCTCAGGAGGTGCGGAAGCCCGGTGAGGTTGAAATGGCACCCCTGTACGAGGGGGATATCGACCTCCCGCGAGTGCTATCGACGCTCAGGAGGGCGGGCTACGATTACGATGCAAACATCGAGGATGAATCCCTGGGGGGCTTCGCGGGGGAGGAGAGGAAGCTGGTCTTGAAGCGGGACATCTCTTACATCAAGAGCATCATAAGCAGCCTCTAGCAAGTTGCCGATAGATCTGCGTGCACCGACTCACGGGCTTTCACGATAGCCAGCCTCTGAACATTGGGTGGTCGGGCCTTTCGGGGCGAAAACCATTTTGCAGCCAGCGTTGGTGTGCATTCGTGAAGGCTGAAGTCTACGGCTTTGAGGTTTCCTTCAGCAGGGTGAGGGTTACACCCGAGAAGCCCGTCTACCTGGCCGGTCTCGCGCGCCCTCGGGTCAGCAAGGGTGTCCACGACGACCTGTACGCGAGGTGCATGCTGATCTCGCTGGGCAACGCTTCTCTAGCTCTCGTGGGGGTCGACTCGATAGGGCTGCAGTACTGCGACGTGAAGGTAGTGAAGGAAAAGCTACTGAAGCGCAACATTCACGCGATAGTGGGGTCGACGCACGACCACAGCAGCCCCGACGTGATAGGGCTCTGGGGACCTGATACCGAGACCAGCGGTGTCGACCCCGAGTACGTCGGCTTCCTCCGCGAGTCGATCGTGGAGTGCGTTGAGAAGGCCGCAGAAGGGTTGAGGCGAGCCAAGCTGGAGATCGTACTAGCGCGCCTCCCCGACGGGGTTGCGAAGAACACCAGAGACCCGGGGCTCATCGACAGGGACGTTGTAGCGCTGTTCGCTGAAGCCCTCGACGGGGAGAGGCTGGGCGTACTGGTGAACTTCGGGCTCCACCCGGAGGTTCTTTGGAGCGATAACCTCCTGATCACCGCCGACTTCCCCTACTACATGTTGTCAAAGCTCGAGAGGGAGTACGGCGGGACGGGGGTCTTCCTCAACGGTGCTCTAGGCGGAATGGTGACCCCCGACGTTACGGAGCATAGCTTTGCTGAAGCGGAGCGGGTGGGTGCCTCGATAGCGGAATCGGTCTTGAAAGCCGCGGGAGCCAGATCCACGGCCTACTCCTCCCCCTCGCTCACGGTGGTTTCGAGAGAGGTTGAGCTGACCGTCCAGAACAAAGCCTTCCTGGAGCTGGCTGAGAAAGGCGTGGTGAGGAGGGCCGACCGACGGGGGGATAGGATCATTAGCGTCGTCAACTACTTCAGGATCACCCCCCTCCTCGAGGGAGTCAGCCTGCCGGGCGAGCCTCTCCCGAGGCTGGGGCTCGAGGTGAAGTCGATGCTTAAGGCACCGTTCAGGATGCTCGTCGGGCTGGGAGATGATGAGATTGGGTACCTAATCCCGGCTGAGGATTGGAGCGAGGATGGGTACGAGGAGAGTATGAGCTTAGGATACCACGCTGCGCCACTACTGCTGGAGGAGCTGAAGCGCCTCCTGGAACTGGCGGGTTGCACAAAGTAGCAGGCAGCTAGTGCGGTTCCCGGCATGAACGGCTCCCCACTCCCAGGCCGCCGCGGTTCCTCCGCCCGCGCTTCTTTCATTGAAATGCTTTTACAGACTGCAATGCGAGTATAGCCGTGATCACAGTTCGAATCGACGAAGAGACGAAGAGGACGATGAAACAGATCAGGATCAACTGGGGTGAGCTCATCCGGAGCTCTGTGAAAGCCAATATAGAGGAGAAGAGGAGGAACCTCGCGAAAGCGCTCCTGTTGAGCGAGAGGCTCAGGGAAGAAGAGTGCGGGCGAGCCACCTGCTGAGGAGATCGTGAGAGCCTTCAGGGAGAGCCTCTATGCTCGAAGCGGTGGTTGACGCGAGCGTTGTTGTCAAGTGGTTTGTGGAGTAGGAGGGATCGGATAAGGCGCTGGAGTTCGAGGTTGACCGGGAAGTACTCAAACTACGTTACGCTACTAAAGTGACTTCGCTTCGTAGGCTGTGCATGACGTAGCGCCAGAGCGAAACGGTGACCCGCCGCGATCGTGCTCCGATTTGTCCGATGCGTTGGTAGGTGGGAAGTGGGAGGCTGCTCGATGCACGCCCAAGCGCGCCGTGTCAAACCGATTACCGCTAAAGGATACATTAATCTGCGTTATTGATAAGCATAATCTTAGGATGGGTAAGGCGAGGCCGAGGAAGTGCCCGGTGTGCGGGGCTCCGTTGAAAAGCGGAGCGGGAGCGTGGGGGCACGCTTACAGGCACTTGGAGGAGGCGGCTCGGGAAGGCATCATCACGATGGAGAGAGTAGGCGGCTCATGGGTGATTCGTTACAACGATAAGACGATCATAGGGGCCGGCTGGACCGCTTTGGAGGAGCTAGCTCCAGTTCTACGGAGCAGGTGGAGAGTGTGGAGCGAACGAGATGCATCTTCTACCATTTAACCGCACAAGGGCTCCGATGCGTGCTCGCTAGCCCTGAGGAGTGGAGAGCCCTACTGGCAAACGGCCGTAAACCACCCTGTCTAGGCGGCCAGGACGTGTGCCCCTTCCGGAATAGAGTAAAGGCGAAAGCCGTTCAGCGGTGAGGCGTGTTGGAATCCTCGAGCAAACAGTGGCTAGCAAGTCTAACACTGCTGGTGACTGCCTCAGCCGTCTTTGATAGTGAGGTAGCGGGAAGCTTTCCGTTAGAGTTGCTTGACTCCTGCGTTAACGAGGAAAAGATATTTTAACTCGCTTCCCCCTCTATCCACGGTGTCGGGCAAATCAATTACTTTCATCAGCATTAAAGGGGGTGTCGGGAAGACAACCATCTCCGTCAACATCGCCCACGAGCTCGCGGAAAGGATCGGTGGCAGTGACAGGGTACTCGTCGTAGACCTTGATGCACAAGCAGGGAGCAGCCTCTACATTCTCGGCTATGACAGGTTGAGGCAGCTCGAACAGATGGGGAAGACGCTCTACCACCTGATGAAGGCCAAACTCGTCGAAGCTGGTGTTGACGCATCGGAGTACATCGTGCAGGCTGGAGGTTCTTGGAGTTCTAGACTCCACGTGCTGCCTGGCAGCGCGAGGATCCTAGAGATCGAGCAAGAACTACTAGCCAGAAGAGGGGTTTGGCTGCTCGAGCTTCGCAGCATTATCGAGGAGCTTAAGAGGAAGGGGTTCCGCTACATCTTCGTTGACCCACCGGCTTCCTTTACCGCACTATCGAGAGCGGCTCTAGCGGCGTGCGACTACTTCCTCATCCCGGTCATCCCTGATGAGTTTGGGTTGAACGCGCTCGAGTTCTTTAGGAGCGACATCTTCAACAGCACGGTTTACGAGCTCGCTCGAATGCGTGATGCACTAGGATCGCGCCTGGAGCTTCCTGTTTGCGGTGGGATCTTCTTCAATAAGGTAGAGCCTAAAAGCAAGTTTCACAGCGAAATGATGGAGAGGATAAGGAGGGAGGCAGGGAAACTCAAGTTGTACAACAAGATCCCCATACCTGTGTATTCATCGTACCTACACGACTACATCGCGTACCCAAAGGCCCTTAACGAGCACGTACCCGTTAAGAAGCTGAGGGACGACTCGAGGAAGAAGCCCGTGGAGGAGTTAGCGAGGTTCTACGAGGAGTTCCATGAGTACGTGATCAACGATAGAGCTAGGGAGCTCAAATGACTCGCGACTTCAGAGATGAAAGCGAGGCTCAAATGTTCATCGGCTTCGCACTGAGGACTCGCGGTACGGTGTACTTCAGGAAGAGGATTCCCGGCGCAGGACTACCGGACATCGACATCCTCCTCGAAGCCGGCGAACTGATCGGCTACGAGGTCAAGTACTTCCCCGTCAGAGAGTCCCTCAAAGCTCACGAGGGGGTCGGCGAGACGCTGGCCATCCTCCTCTACGGCCTTGACAAGGCCTACCTCGTCCACGTCTTCGACTCTGGGCTCGGCAGTAAGTATCAGGAGGCCGTCGCTCAGACCGCCAAGCTTGTCAGCCTACTCCCCATCGGGTACCTCTACTGCATCGGTAGAGCAGAGCTGAAGACCGTCAAGGATCCTGAAACCAACCCCTTCCTCAACGATCCTCAAGTAAAAGGTATTAGGGAGAAGCTTCTGCAGGCGCTGAGCGGGCAACCCTCTTCTTAGTGCTGAGTACTTTGGCTACGGCACAGGTCGATCCACGTGCAAGCTGCACATGTCTGTAGCCGGGCAGGATGAACGCTACGATGCGGAAAACCTTCCTCTTTCCTCGCGCTCACGCCCTCGGGCTACCTGGTGAGTGTAAAAGGCCTCCGGCTGCCGGAGAGGTGTGGAAGAGCCGCGGGTCGGCTGGCTCTAGCCTGCGAGCTTGGCTCGCGGTACTGTTGCTCGGCGGTTGAAGCGGGTTGCGCCCCGCGAGGGCGTCGTAAAGCATATGAGTTCCGGTGCGGAACTGGGTTCCGGTGCGGAACCGTGGCGCTCTTCGACCTTAGGCCGAAGACTTCAAGGAGGGATCTCTTCGGTAGGGAGAGGGAGCTTGAGCAGCTGCACAGGGCTGTGGAACGGGGCTTGCCGCTGATCGCGGTGCTTGGTGTGAGGCGTGTGGGGAAGACGAGCTTGCTGAAGACTTTCCTCGGCGAGGTTGACGGGATCTACGTGGACATGAGGGGGGTTGTCCGGAGGGTTGACCTCGAGGTTAGGGTTTCGGACGCTCTGGGTGAGTCGCTGGGGAGGTTGAGGAGATTTCTTGAAGGCGTGAGGGGGGTGAGCGTCGCCGGCTTCTCGCTGGAGGTGAGGTGGAGGGGTAGGGACTCGGTGAGCTTGGCTGGGCTGCTCGAGGAGCTGAACAGGAGGGTTGAACGCTTCGTCTTCGTGCTTGACGAGGTGCAGGCTGCCCGCCCGCCTGTCTCGGCCGAGCTGAGGAGCTTGCTGGCTTACGCTTACGACAACCTTGACCGCGTGACGTTCATCGTGGCGGGCTCCGAGGTCGGGATGCTTAGGAGCTTCCTCAAGCTGGAGGACCCCTCCTCGCCTCTCTACGGGAGAGGCGTGCTCGAGCTCCCCGTGGAGCGGTTCAGCCCGGAGGAGTCGAGAGAGTTCCTCATCAGGGGGTTCAGGGAAGAGGGCGTAGAGGCGCCGCCCGAGGCGGTCGAGGAGGCAGTGAGCTTCTTCGACGGGATCGTGGGGTGGCTCGTCCTCTACGGGAGGATGTACGTCGACGGGGAGAGGAGCTTCGAAAGGCTGAGGAGAGCTGCAGTGGAGCTCGCCCTGGAGGAGCTCAGCAGGCTGAGCGAGAGGGAGAAGCTCGTAGTGAAAGCTGTAGCGCACGGCTGCAAGAGCTGGGCGCAAGTGCGCAGCTACATTGCCGAAGAAACGGGGGTGGTCCTTCCTAAGGCCACTCTCTCCCGCATCATCGAAAAGCTGGAGAAGCTCAGCATCTTGAAGGATTACGAATTTCTAGACCCGGTGTACCGTGAGGCTTCCAAGAAGCTGTTGTCAGCTGTTAAACTTTGACAATAATTTGGGAACTTTAAACCACGCTCCACCTCGATAGCAGAGGGACGGGTCTCAGGAGAACGCCAAACCCAAACTCGCCCAATTAGTTCCTTACCATTTCTTGCCGTTACAGGACAGAAGGGTTGGTTGTCCTAGGCCTAAGGTAATCCAATATTGAATGGGGCTTTTTCCTAGAATAATGGCTGTACGCTATGCATTGTTTCTTTTTGGCTCGGAAGAGCTCTCCTCACGTTATTATGCGTCGGCGCGCACGTGCTTAAAGCTATGGGACACGCCAGCGCTAGGTAGCTGCGAAGTAACCTGTGTTGTGCAGGGGCGTGAACATTACTGCTTACCGAGATGAGCATCGTGCACCAACCTGCACCTAAGCTGTGGAGCGCCACGAGAACCATGAGCGCTGCTGGGAGTGCAGAGCTCGTTTGGTAGATTGGTAGGCAGCTGCTAGCGAGAGGAGCTGCTAACCTTTTTCATTGAAATTCATATGAGATCCTCTTTTTTCATATTCCTCGATGGTAAGTCGAGGAGGATAATCTTCGGTTATCGATCATAAGGCTTACGAGTAGGATTTCTCGCACTGCCGAAAACGTAACTCCCCTTTCGCGAGACATAGTATGAATTGTAGCCGAGTAGGTCAAGCCTAGTTTTCTGTGAAAACAAGGACGAGGGGACCGCCGAAGATCGAGTTTTTGAAGAGCACGTCAAGCTTTACGTTGGCAGATCTGTGAGAGGGTTGAAGCTAAGCCCTCAAGGATCTTTACCTCTCCAGCGCGTAATCAGGATTCACGATGAGTGTGAGTGCTAATCGTATCTGGCGGTTTTTAGGCACGACCATGCTAGGTGTAGACAGGAGGGGGGTGAGCTACGCGTTAAAGATTTCGGCCGAAGATTTTCATGAGTTAACGTCTGAGGACGACCCTCGTTTTACCCTCAGCTTGCTGAAGATCAGCGCAGAATGTTCGTTAGAGAGGGAGGTACTCGAGAGGGTTATGCAGCTTAATCACACCTGCATAGTCGGGTTTTACCGAGCGTTGGAGGCTACCGTGTATCGGCCTCCAGCGCTCGTTTTCGAGTACTGTGAGGGGGTTCGCTGAGGGATCTCCTACAGCGTGGGCTACTGAGGCTCAGAGGAGCTACTGAAGTTGTGGTTCAAATCGCCGGAGCTTCCCTTGATGCTGCTAAGTTAAGTGTTGCTGTTGTTATGGAAGTTAAGAGTATATTTTTGCATTGGAACTTTTAAAATGCCTGAAAGATACACGTGCTCAAGTGGTAGCGCAAGTTCAAGTTGCGAAGGTTTAAAGCTGGGAGGGCTATTCGCATGTGGCTTTGAGGAGGTTTGTGGCTAGGCGAGTGGTTGGCGAGCTTTTGACTGGTGTACACAGGGATGCCGCTCAGTTCCTTATCGAGCTCGGCCTTGTGACGGATGAGGTGGAGCTGCTTGAGCAGGCGTTGAGGGAGTTCATTGAGGGCGAGCTGAGGTATGTGGTGAGCGAGTGGCCTGAAGAAGCTGTGAAGAGGAAGGCTGGGGCACTGCTGGATAAGATTGCGTGGTTGTAAAGCATAAAGTTTAAACCAACTCGATCTGAGAGTAGGAGGGGGCCCGTAGCTCAGCCAGGTAGAGCACCCGGCTCATAACCGGGGGGTCCCGGGTTCGAATCCCGGCGGGCCCACCACCCACACGTTTAGGGGTAGCCCGAAACCTTTGGGAGGTCTCAGTGTTCTAGGGGCTGTAAAACCTGTGAAGCGCTAGGCTTAGCCGGCTTCTAAGAGGGGGATGCTTTCACTAATGCTACGCCTAGGGATTCAAGCCACTTTTCGATTTTAAAGCCGGAGCCTGTAAGAATTCTCCGTAGCTCGCTGCTCTCTGGGGGAGCTTGTACAGCGCCCAGCAGGTATCCCGGCACGCTCATTATCAATCCAACGGACGAGTAAGTGGTTTGAGCCATAGCTAGGATTCCATCGTCCTTCAGCATCCTTCTAGCGTTTGCGAGCGCTAGGCGGGGGCTCGGAATCCAGTGGACAAGCTCTCCCATGAAGACCGCGTCAACCTTCTCCGGTAGTTCAGCTTCCTCCGGCGTTGAATGAACAAAGGAAACTCTGCTTTCCTGCCCACGCAACTCTACCAATCTCCGGGTAATCTCGATGTTCTCCCTGTAAGGCTCGATAACCACGATGCGAGCCTTCGTTCGCTCGAGTAGGGTTAAAGTTGAGGTTCCGACCCTTGGGTGGATGTCGGCTATGGTTGAACCCGGCTTGAGCGAGCCAAGCCCCGCCTCATCGATAGCTGCTTCAAACTCCAGCTTTACCGCGAAGTTATCCAAGAGCTTTGCTGTCAAGGCTTGAGTTTTATCCCGGCTTGGCTTTTCACCTAACAGCAGGGCCCTCGGCAAGGCTTCCGCGGCACGGTCGATGACGGGCAACATGTCCGCCGCCTCGATCGTGGTGATCGCCGGCTTCTCCGGCGACCGCTTCAACTTGATCCTATCCCCCTCCCACGCGGCCAGCCCCTCCTCGACGAGCGCATCGCACAGCAGCTTAGCTAGTACTTGATCCTTAAAGCTCCACCATGCCTGCGTCTGTAGGCTCTGAAGGATACCCTCCATCTCCAGCTGCGTGTAGATTCTCCAGACCGCGTACTCTCTTATCTCGTCGCCGGCCTTCTTGATCCTTAGGGCTTCCCTAGGGTTCGACAGGAATTTCCTCAGTATGTAGGAGCTTAGTGACATGCCTCGCCCAGCGATGAAGATCCTATATAAAAGCTAGAGTACCACTCAGCCATCGGGCTTGAGCCGAACCTCAAGACCTAAAGAACCTTTTTGTTCTGCACCGTAACAGCAGAGCCCCTGTGGTACGCCGTAAGCTCTTTAGGATCCGCTCTGCATGAGTTGGAGTGGCTTACGCGGCGATGAGGGCTAAATCGGGCTTGAGGGAGTGCGTAGCCTTGCATGAGCCTGTGGATGGGTGGGTTTGGGTCCGCTGCCCCGATGTGGGCGCGCTACTTCGGGATTGCGCGCGGATCATCAGTAGAGGCGGGGATCCAAGCCCACTTGTAACCGCTGGAGGCCAGTTGGTGGACGTGCTCGAGCTGGACAGGGTGGATCTAAGCGGGATCCTGAGAGGGGAGGCGGAGATCGTGCACCCGAAGAACCCCCCTCTAGCCGCCCTCAGGGAGCTGGTGGAGCTGGGAGCCCCCCGCGTCCTGTATAGGGAGGGGAGATTGACGGCCGACTTAACGGGCTTGCACGTTGAGATGTTAGTGAGCAAGGGGTTGATTCCAGCGGTTTGGAGAAGGCTTCTACGGCCGGCAGCCTCAACGCCGGGCCGCTAGGTTGGCGTAGCCTCGACCGGCAGCTCGGCGGGGACAGGCAACTCTTTAAGGCGTTTCACGCTTGTTCAGGCGTGGTTAGGAGAGCTTTCGTGGGTTTGATCCGCGACCACAGGACGAGGGTGGGTAGGATCAGGGCGGTGGTCAAGCGTGGTCGTGAGAGTGAGGGTGAGGATCGAGAGCGCCTCGAAAGTGGTTGAAACGGTGGCGCTGGCTAACAGCGGCTACGAGGCTGAGACGCCGCAGATCATGATCCCTGTGCAGCTCGCCGGGGTGCTGGGGCTCTGGCCGCCGAAGGAGGGCTTCGAAGAGACCGAGTACGAGACAGCCGGAGGGCCTCTTAGGGTTTGGGTTGCGCCCAGGGCTTGCAGGGTGCGCGTAGTCGCCGAGGGGGTGGAACCTCCCCAGGTTGTAGCCGACGTTGTCATCTCCCCTCTCGCCAGCGAGGTGCTCCTCAGCGACGTGATGATCAGCGAGCTCGGCATCGCCCTGGAGGACGTGGGGAGGGGGTTGTGGAGGTTCAGGTGGGAGCCTAAGGAGGTTCTGAGGAGGAGCGAGCCGCCGAAGTACTGGAGGTAGCAACGCGCTCCGCCGCTGCTCCGGTAGGAACGTTTATAGCTTCATTGCGTCATATGTGCGTCGAGATGAGCAAGAGGTTGATCCTCGACTTCTGCCGGCTGATAGAGGACGATCCGGAGGTGAGGCTAGCGGTCTCCAGCGCCCTCGGTATACAGGAGGTGAGGAGCGGGCTCGAGGAGTTGCGCGCTCAGCTCGCAGAAGTTGCAGGGGAGATCAGGGTGCTCCACGACACGGTCAGAAAACGGTTTGAGGACGTTGAAACCCTGCGATCCTTAGTCGCTGTCACGGATGCTCTGAGGGACCGCTTGGCGGAGCTGGCGGGGGAGGTTCGTAGGCTAGAGGCATCAGTTCAGAAGCTTTCGCAGGGGCTACCCGCAGTCGAAGCCGGAGCAGTCGGTCAGCTTGAAGTAGCGGTGCGTACACTCGCTGAAGGGGTTTTCGGTGCAAGGGTGGAGGAGTGGGAGTACTTCGACAGTGAGGGCTCCGTCTTCGGGAGGCCGTGCCAGATTCGATCCCTCTCGCTCTCAGTGGGGGGCGAGAAGATACTCCTCGCAGCTAGGGTCTGCGCGTCGAAGGGGGACGTCTACGAGCTGTGGGCAACAGGGCGGCTCTACGAGAGGGTGACAGGGTGTCGGCCGCGACTCATGCTCATCGCATCTCACGCCTGCGAGGATGCTAGGCGGTTGGCGAGGGAGCTAAACGTAGAGTTGCATGAGATCGTGAGCGCTTCGCAATCAAGTGCAACTACTTCGGGCGCTGGATGCGTACAGCCTAAGGGGTGACCCCAGCTTGGGGGAGAGCTACTCGGGTGGCAGCGCGCAGGAGGCGATCAAAGCTGCGAAGACGATTGAAGCAGCGTTCAGGAGTAACGCGCCTTTAGCGCGTAAACTGGTTGAGAAGATAAGGGGTTTAGCGATCGAGGCTGAGAGAAGGCTTGGAGACGCTTCAAGGTTCAAGATTATGGACTTCTGCGGTACTCACGAGTGGACGATCACGCACTTCGGGATCAGGAGCTTGATGCCGGAACAGATCGAGCTCGTCGCGGGCCCCGGTTGCCCAGTCTGCGTGACACCCTCGCTCTTCATCGAGGAGGCGATCAGGCTGGCGCTCGACGGCATCCACGTCTACACCTACGGGGACGTGTATAGGCTAATGTCCATCAGGAGCGTGAGAGGTGCTTCCTCGCTCAGCGAGGCAAGGGCTCTCGGTGGCAGGGTGAAGGTGGTGCACAGCCTGCTCGACGCGGCTCTCGACGCGCGCAGCCACGGCCGGGACTCGGTTTTCGTTGGAATCGGCTTTGAAACCGTCGCTCCCGGCTACGCTCACGCTGTGATCAGAGGCCTGCTCCCATCCAACCTCAAGCTGATGAGCCTCGTCAAGTTGACGCCACCCGCGATGTTCCACTCGATAGAGATCCTGCGGGAGAAGCCGACAGAGCCACCGATCGTGGGGGTCATCGCCCCAGGCCACGTCTCAACAATCACTGGGGCAAAGGCTTGGGTTCCCGTCGCTGAGAACTACGGCATACCCGTCGTTGTCTCCGGCTTCGAACCGCTGGACGTTCTAGCGTCGATCGCAGAGATCCTCAAGCAGCTCTCGAGGGGTGAGGCGAGAGTGGCGATCGAGTACGCGAGAGCTGTCACGTGGCACGGGGATCTTAGGGCGCAGAGCATCGTGGGGAGAGCTTTTGAAACGGTTGACGACGCGTGGAGGGGGATCGGCTTCCTACCGAAGAGCGGGTTAAGGCTGAGGAGCGCATTCTCGAAGTACGACGCCTTCGAAACCTACGGCGTGAGGGAAGTGACGCCGGAGAATTGGTCCTACGACCTGCCGCCCGGCTGCAGGTGTGCGGAGGTTGTGATCGGGAAGGCTAAGCCCACCGACTGCCCCCTCTTCATGAAGAGGTGCACGCCCTCGAAACCCTACGGCCCCTGCATGGTTTCGCTGGAGGGCGCCTGTGCGATCTGGGCGAGGTTCGGCTCGGGAGGCCTCGCGGACGAGATCGCTAGAGAGCTCGGCATAAGCCCATCCGCGCAGCCCGGTTCAACAAGCGGAGTGGGAGATTTTATGGGCGAGCAAGCCCCCCGGGGTGGTTGAAATGTGCTGGGGCACGATGGCTGTCGTACTGGAGGTTTCCGAGGACGGCGGGGTGGCCACGGTGGATTACGGTGACGGTGTTGCTAGGAGAGCCCTAGTCGGCATTACGAGGGAGAGGCTCGCGAGGGGCGACATAGTGATGGTGCACGCGGGCGTCGTGATCTCGAAGATGAGCGAAGAGGGGCTGCTCGAGCAGCTCGAGTTCTTCAGAGATGTGCTGGGCGAAGAGGGGCGCGAGCTAGTAGCAACATACGAGGCCGTGCTAGCCCTCTCTCGCTCCCTCAGGGGTGGTGGAAGTGGGTAGCGGCTTCGTGACCCTGGCCCACGGCTCCGGGGGTGTGGAGAGCTTCAAGCTGCTGGAGGAGCTGCTCTTCTCGAGGGTGGAGGATCGCTTCAAGCGGGTTGAGGGGGGAGTGGGGATCGACAAGCTGGACGATGGAGCCGCGATCCCCCTACCTGACGGCCGCTACCTAGTGGTTTCGATCGACGCGTACACCGTCAACCCACCCTTCTTCCCGGGGGGTAACATCGGGGTTCTCGCTGCAGCGGGAACGATCAACGACGTGCTCATGATGGGGGCTAAACCGCTCGCGATGCTCGACTCGATCGTCGTCGAGGAGGGCTTCCCCCTGAGGGACCTCGAAGCGATCATCGAGTCCCTCGTCGAGACCCTGAGGCGAGAGGGGGTGGCGCTGGTAGGGGGCGACTTCAAGGTGATGCCGAAGGGGCAGGTGGGTGGCATCGTCGTCACGACGGCCGGCATCGGAGTGGCGGAGAGGCTGATCGTTGACGAACCGAAGCCGGGGGATAAGCTCGTGGTTAGCGGCTGCGTCGGCGACCACGGGGCCGTCATCGCCCTCCTCCAGTCCGGCTTGTGGGGCTCGGTGAAGGAGCTCTCCGAGGGGCTTCTGAGGAGCGACGTGAAACCGCTCACCAGGCTGATGCTCCCCCTCCTCGAAAAGTACGGCTGGGCGATCACAGCCGCCCGCGACCCGACAAGAGGGGGTCTCGCTGGCGTACTGAACGAGTGGGCGTCGCGTAGCGGCACCGTCATCGTCGTTGAGGAGAGTAGCATACCCGTGCGTGAGCCGGTGAAAAGGTACGCTGAGATGCTCGGCATTGACCCGCTCTACCTGGCCAGCGAGGGCACGGCAGTTCTAGCGGTAAAGCCCGAAGCCGCGGAGGAGGTTGTCGAGTACATGAGGGGTCTGGGCTTCGAGGATGCGCGGGTGTTTGGAGAGGTAAGGTACAGCGAGAAGTACAGGGGCTTCGTGCTGGCAAGGACGAGTGTCGGGGGCCACAGGATCATTGAGCCTCCATCCGGGGAGCTCATCCCCCGGATCTGCTGAGGATGGGAGCTTGCGCGAGCTCAAGTTCAGGGGCCTCCGCGTGAGTGTCGAGGGCTTCGCGGGCGCCCGGCTGACATGGAAGCACCTAACGGTCTGCGTGGACGTGCCCAACCCCCAGGGCTGCGACTACGCCCTGTACACGCACCCGCACCCACGGCACTACGCGGCTGGCACCCCCCTTGCGGAGCATCGCACTATCTCCCCCTGGCTCGGCCCGCGCGTGAAGCCCGGCGACACGCTCCGCTTAGGTGAGGGCGTGTCAGTTGAAGTGGTTGAGGCGTACAATAGACCTGACCGGGGCGGCACGGTAGCGCACCCGAAGGGGTTCGGCGTCGGGTACGTGCTGAGCTTCGAGGGGTTGAGGGTCTACCACATGGGTGACACCGACCTAGTGGACGAGGTTTTAGAGGTGGCTGAGGGGGGCGTGGATCTGGCCTTCGTACCCGTGGGTGGGGGAGCGGTGATGACGCCCGATGAAGCGAGGGAAGCTGTAAGGAGCCTGAGACCCACGCTTACAATCCCCGTCCACTATGAGAGCGAGAGAGAGCTCTTCACCTTCCGGGACATGGTTCAACCCTACACGCAGGTCGTCATCCTGGGTGAGCGTAAGTGGCTGAGGAGGTTCTAAGGCTCGTCTACTCAGAGGAAGCACTCGTAAGCCCGAGCACGCGGTGGAAGGCGATCACCGTCGAGGAGTACAAGGCCGTCTACGAGTCCAGCCTCAGGGACCTTGAAGGCTTCTGGGCTAAGGAAGCCTCCAAGCTCGAGTGGCGCTCGCCGTGGCTCAAGGTTCGCGAGGGAGCACCGCCGAGGACGCGCTGGTTTACCGGGGGCTTGATCAGCGCCTACGACAACGTGCTGGGCCAGCACAGGAGTAGCTGGGTGTGGAGCAAGCCGGCGCTCATCTGGGAGGGGGAGGACTATCAAGTGGAGGTTCTCACCTACGCGGACCTGGACTCGCTGGCTTCGAGGATCGCGGGCGCGCTGAAGGCCTTCGGCGTAGGCGCTGGGGACTGGGTGGTCTTCTACGCACCTCCGGTTCCGCAGGTGCTTGCAGCTATGCTAGCATGCGCGAAGCTGGGTGCCCCCTTCGAGCCGGTCTTCACCGGCTTCGGCTACGGAGTCCTCGCTGAGCGACTAGCTGCGAGAGGGGCGAAGCTGCTGGTGACTGTGGACGGCTTCTACAGGAGGGGTAAGCCCCTGAACACCCTCTCGGTGGCGAGGAAGGCGTTGGAGAGGTGCAACCGAGGGGTCGGAGTCGTAGTGGTCGAGAGAGTTGGGTCCGCGAGCCTCAGGGAGGGCGAGCTGAGCTTCGACGACCTGCTCCGCTCGGCGAAACCGATCGATGAGAGCTTCGCGGGCCCCTCCGAGCACCCACTCTTCGGCCTCAGCCCCGGCTACGAGGAGGGGTTCAAGCCTTTGACGCACGGCACGGGGGGCTACCTTACGCAGGTGTTCGCCACGACCAGGTGGATGGGGCTTAGGCCGCGCGACACCTACTTCTGCACGGTCTGGCCCGGCTGGATCACCGGAGTCAGTTACGTGGTCTTCGGCCCCCTCATGGTGGGCTCCACGGTTGTCGCGTACGAAGGTGGGCCGGACTGGCCTCGGTGGGACAGGTGGTGGGACATCATCGAAACGTACGCTGTAACGGTCTTCCTCACAACCGGCGGCGCGCTCAGGCTCCTCAGGAGGAGAGCGCCTGAAGCGCATAGGGGCCGCAACCTCGACACTCTCAGGGCGATCCTCGTGACCGCTGAACCGCTGGAGGTTGAAGTCTGGGAGTGGGCTTACAGGCACCTCGGCACGGGCACCACGCCGATCGTCGACTCGAACCCCTCAAAGCTCACAGGGCGCATACCTGTCGTCTGCATGTACGTGCAGAGCGAGCTGGGAACCTTCGTCACTGGGAACCTCCTCAACTACACCTTCCCACCCCTTGTTCCGGGCTCGGTGGGTCCACCGATACCGGGCTTCCACCTCGACGTTGTGGATGCCGAGGGCCGCGCGGTCAGGGGGGAGATCGGGGAGCTGGTCGTTAGAGCCCCATGGCCCGCGATGCCGGTCGAGTACCCGGAGGAGTTTGAGAGGGCCTGGCGTGACGGCTTCTACAGGACTGGCGATTTCGCCCTCATGCGTCCTGACGGCTACCTCTTCGTCCTCGGCAGGAGGGATGAGGTCATGAAGGTGAGCGGCTACAGGTTGAGCCCCGGCGCCCTCGAGAGGGCTGCGGAAAGCCTCGCGGGGGTTGTATCAGCCGTAGTGGTTAAAGCGAGAGACGAACTCCGCTTTGAAGCCCCCTTCCTCGCCTTCCAGGGCTCCGCGGATCCGGAAACCGTCAAGCGAGCCGTGCGCGAGATCGTGGGGGCCATAGCGGAGCCCCAGACGGTCGCAAGATTCGATAGCCTGGGAGCATCGAAGGAGGAAGTACGATCGAGGCTCAAGCGGATCCTCCGCAAAGAGGCACCGGGAGAGCTGTTGGACGCTAGAGGAAGGGGTTAGTGCGGCAGCCGCGTGCAGCCCAACCGGGGTTCACAATGCGGTTCTCGCGAGCGAAAACCCGGCCGCATCTGATGGACGTTTGCGCAGCCAAGGTGTTTTACGCCCTCGAGCCAGGAGAGCCAAGGTTTTTCACCGAGCACCCAACTTCGGTTAAGATTTTTTGGAAAGCAGGATTTTATGGGAGAGGTCTGCGGCGAAGACCGTGAGCTTTAGGCTGACCCAGAGGCTGCGGAGAGAGGGTGTTCCGGCTGAAAGGGTGTCAGCCTTCATCGAGAGGGTGAAACCCGTTCTGGGCGAACGCTGCTCGACAAGATTCTCCGACCTCGTCTCCTACAGCAGGGACTACTGGCCGATCAGCCTCCACTGGCTCTTGAAGGGTGAGGTCCCTTCGCTGCCGGATGCTGTCGTGTGGCCCGAGAGCACGGAGGAAGTGGCACTCGTCGTGAGCGCAGCCAGCAGCTTGGGCATCCCCGTGTACCCCTACGGAGGGGGATCCGGAGTTCTCGGAGGAGCTGTGCCCGAGATGGGGGGTGTTGTGGTCGACTTGAAGAGGATGCGCAGCATCCGACTCTACGAGGAGGACTTCATCGTGGAAGCTGAAGCGGGCGTCAACGGCTACTACCTGGAGAGCTACCTGAACCACAGGGGCTTGACGCTAGGGCAGATCCCCCAGTCCCTCTACCCCTCCACGGTGGGAGGATGGGTGGCGACGAAGGCGACGGGGCAGTTCAGCACAAAGTACGGGGGGATTGAGGACATGGTGCTAGGCCTAGAGGTCGTTCTACCGACAGGCGAGATCGCCAGGTTCCCACCCCACCCGAGGAGCTCGACGGGGCCGGACCTCATGAGGTTATTCATCGGGAGCGAGGGGGCACTCGGGATCATCACTAGGGTCTGGCTGAGGGTGCAGCCCTACCCGGAGGAGAGAATCCTCCAGTCCTTCGTGCACGAGAGCTTCGAAGAGGCCCTGCAAGCCGTGAGGAGGGTTCTGGCGAGGGGCGCTAAACCGGCCGTCGTGAGGGTGTACGATAGGATCGAGACGAAGAGGCACTTCTACGCGTTCGAGGAAGCATACGGGAAGGTGCTAACCATCGTCATCCTCGAGGGCTCCTCCGAGGTCGTCAGAGCTGAGGCAGGGATCCTCGAGCGCGAGATGGGGGGTAAGCCTCTGGGGGAGGAACCTGTGAGGCACTGGTTGAGAACCCGCTTCGACGTTAGGGAGGCCCCCGAGTTCGCCCCTCTGGGCGTGGTCTTCGACACTATCGAGGTGGCAGCCCCGTGGAGCCGAGTTGTCGAGCTCTACCACCGGTTCAAGGAGGCCGTGGGGAGTGTGGATGGAGTGCTCTTCGTCTCAGCCCACGCATCCCACTTCTACCTGCAGGGAGCTTGCCTCTACTTCACCTTCGCCGGTGTACCGAGGGGGGATCCGACGGAGTTCTACAACAGGGTTTGGGATGCGGCGATGCGGGCCACCCTCGAGTGCGGGGGTGCGATCAGCCACCACCACGGCATCGGTAGGCAGAGGAGGCCGTGGCTGAGGGACGCGCTTGGCGGCGGCTACGCTGTTCTGGCGAGGGTCAAGGCAGCGCTCGACCCTAGGGGTGTAATGAACCCGGGGTGGGGTGCTTAGATGCCGGGCAGGTGGAGCTGGCTTCTCGAGGAGGTTGGGCTGAGGAAGCTCATCTTCAGCCCGCTCGTCTACAGGTACATCATGGGCGAGCTCCGCGGCGCCAGCGACCTGGTGAAGTGCGCCCTCTGCCCCAACATGTGCAGGCACGCCTGCCCCGTGAGCATAGTCGATGGGAGGGAGACGACGTCGCCTTCGGGGAAGGCGAGGCTGGGCATGCTCGTGGAGAGGGGTTACGTCGACCTCGATCGTGACGTTGCAGAGGCGATCTACGCGTGCCTCTCCTGCGAAGCTTGCAGAAGGTGGTGCTACTTCAGCTTCTCGGTCGATGAGCTCTTGAGGCCGCTCAGGGGTAGGAGCATCGAGGAGGGAAAAGCCCCAAGGGGCGTCCAAGCACTACTCTCGAACTTGAGCGAGCACGGGTACCCGTACGGTGAGCCGAGAAGCCAAGCGCGGCCGAGCGGGGGTGGCGTCGTGTACTTCCCCGGCTGTGTGACCACGGAGCACTTGCCAGAGCTAGCCGAGAGCGCGCTCCGGCTGCTCGAGCTCCTCGGCTTCAACGCACAGCCCCTTGAAGGGGTCTGCTGTGGCGCCCCAGCCTACTACGCGGGAGACGAAAGGCTGTTCAAGCGTTTAGCCGCGAGGCTAGCTGAGGCCCTCGAATCCGCTGAACCGCGCCTCGTGGTTGCTTCGTGCCCCTCCTGCGTTCACGCCCTCCGCAACCTCTACCCCAGTCTGGGCTTGAGAGTGCCACCGCGCGTGCTACACGTCGCCGAGCTCCTGGCGGAGCAACAGCAGTTCCCGGGTAAAGGTACCAGCCTAAGAATCACATACCATGACCCTTGCAAGCTCGTTTACGCCCTGGGCAAGCCCAACCTCCTGAGGGAGCTCCTCGTGCGCTTGGGGGTCAGCGTCGTGGATCCAAGGAGGAGGGGGGATGAGACCTTCTGCTGCGGTTACGGTGGGACGCTGCCCTTCTCCCACAGAGAGTTGGCCGATTCCATTGCTAGGGAGCGGTTGGGCGAGCTCAAGGAGGCGGCGGAAACCGTGGTGACCGCCTGCCCAGCCTGCAAGCTGGCTTTCACCCGGAATGGTGGAAGGGTCCTCGACGTCGCTGAGCTTGCCGTTAGCCTACTGGGTGGTGAGCGTGGGGGTTGAGCGCAAGATCCGAGCAGTGCTGGAGAAGTACCGGGGCTACAACCTGTCCTTCGAGATCAGGGACGGGATCGTCTTCCTCTACGGGAGGGTTAACAGCCACGAGGAGTGGGTTCGGATCGGGCTCGAGGTCGGCAGGATCAGGGGGGTTGAGGGCGTTGTAAACAGGATCGTGTGGGACGGCTACCCGGAGGAGGAAGCGAAAAAGAGGGAGGAGAGGCGCAGGAAGATCTTCGAGGAGAACAAGGACAAGGTGGTGGGCAGCTACGACGTTGTAATCGTGGGCGGAGGCGTCGTGGGAGCTGCGATAGCACGGAGCCTGTCAAAGTACCAACTGAAGATCGCGCTCCTCGAGAAAGCTCCAGACGTGGGGGCTGGGACGACAAAGGCTAACAACGGCATGATTCACGCTGGGGTCGAGCCGCCGCGGGGCACTCTCAAGCGGAAGCTAAACGTTGAGGGCTGCAGAATGTACGAGAAGTGGGCTCAGGAGCTGCGCTTCAAGTACAAGAGAGTTGGAAGCCTGTGGCTGATAACGCCGAGGACGCTGGCGAAGTACAAGAAGTACATCCCCGGCCCCCTCTACACGCTCATCCTCAAGTACGTGCTCCCCTACATCGTCGTTCTCAAGGGGTTGATTAACGGGGTTTCAGGGTTAAAGGTGGTGCGCGGTCGGAAGCTCTTCGAGATGGAGCCGTACGCGGCGCGAGACGCTCTCGCTGCAGTGTACGTCCCCTGGACCGGCATCGTCGATCCCTACGAGGTGGCCATCGCCCTCGCCGAGAACGCCGCTGCGAACGGCGTCGAGATACACACGAGCACGGAGGTTGTCGGCTTCGTCAGGGAGGGGGATGCGGTTAAGGGGGTTGTGACCAATCGCGGAACCTTCCTCTGCAGGTACGTGGTTAACGCTGCCGGCCTCTACGCTGACGAGATAGCCGAGCTCGCCGGGAGCCCCGAGTTCACCATCCACCCGAGGAAGGGGGTCATCGTGCTCTTCCACCGGTGCACCAGCCGGTACGTCAACCACTGCTTAGCCGAGATCATCCTCCCGCCACACCCACTGACGAAGGGCGGCGGGATTAACCCTACTATCCACGGCAACGTGATGTGGGGGCCTACAGCGGTGGAGGTGCCCGACAAGGAGGATACATCGGTGAGCAGCGAGGAGGTGGACCTGATCCTGAGCAAGTACTCCACGATCCTGAGCGAGTTCCCGAAAGACCGGGTGATCAGGTACTTCGCCGGTGTGAGAGCTGCCACTTTCAACGAGGACTTCATCATCAGGCCGGCGAAGTGGGTTCGCAACCTGCTTCACGTGGCTGGCATCCAATCGCCCGGGCTCGCCGCTGCTCCCGCCATCGCTGAGTACGCAGTAAAGAAGCTGAAGGAGATGGGGTTGGAGCTCCGGGAGAAACCCGACTTCAACCCCTACAGGGAGCCGATCCCGTCCCTGAGGGAAATGAGCGAGGAGGAGATCGAGGAGAGGGTGAGGAGCGACCCGAGGTGGGGGAACGTGCTCTGCGAGTGCGAGATGGTATCCGAGGCTGAGGTGGTCGAGGCAGTGAGAAGGGGTGCCCGCACGCTCGACGCGGTGAAGAGGAGGACGAGAGCCGGTATGGGTGAGTGCCAGGGCAGCAGGTGCTTGCTCAGAGTAGCCGAAGTGCTCGCCAGGGAACTGGGAGTTCCGATGACCGAGCTGTTGAAGGAGGAGGCCCCCCTCTTCGACGGCTACGTGAGGGGTGAGGCGTGGTGATGCGTGTCAAGCGGGACGTCATCGTCGTGGGCGGCGGCCCCTCGGGTCTAGCGGCTGCTACGAGGCTGGCCGAAAAGGGTTGCAGCGTGGCGATCGTCGAGCTGGAAGGCGAGCTGGGCGGGATCCTGCTGCAGTGCATTCACGACGGCTTCGGGACTAAGCTCTTCGGTGAAGCGCTCTCGGGCCCGGAGTTCGCGGCGAAGTTCGTTGATCGGCTCCAGGAGCTCGGAGTTGAAAGCTACACGCGCACCTTTGTCACGAGGGTTCAGCAAGAGGGTGGCGCCTGGTCTCTGAGGGCTGTGAGCCCGAGGGGGCTCCTCGAGTTCAGCTGTAGGGCGCTGGTCTACGCTACAGGCTGCAGGGAGAGGACTCCCTTCGAGATAAGGGTTGGCGGGACCCGCCCCTCAGGCGTTTACACGGCGGGGATGGTGCAGCGGCTCGTGAACCTGTACGGCATCCTACCCGGAAAGAGGGTTCTGATAGTCGGCGGTGGTGACGTGGGGATGATCGTCGCTCGCCACCTCTACCTTGAGGGCGCCGAGGAGGTAATGATCGTTTTCCCCGAGCCCTGGTTCGCTGGGCTGCCCAGGAACGTGCAGCAGTGCGTCCTCGACTTCGGCATACCCTTCAGGCCGAGGACCACCGTGAAGGCGATAGTGGGCAGGGAGAGGGTGAGGGGTGCCATCCTCGTGAGGGTGGACGAGCGGTGGAGGCCAATCGAGGGGACGGAGGAGTTCTACCCCTGCGACACCATCGTCTTCTCCGTCGGCCTCGTCCCCAACACCTCCCAGCTAGAGGAGCTGGGCGCTCAAATCGATCCCAGGAGCAGGGGTCCCGTCGTGAACGAGTTCTTCGAGACTACGCTCAGGGGGGTCTTCGCGGTCGGCAACCTCGTGACAGTGTTCGACTACGTCGACGACGCGGTGGAAACAGCGTTCCTAGCAGCGGAAGGAGTGTGTAAGCATCTGAGCGGTGAGCGGAGGAGGGAGAAACCGATCCCACTGGCCCCCGGCTCAAGCGTCAGGCTGCTGATCCCGCACCGGGTTGAGTGGAGCGATGGGGGCACTATAGTCGCCTTCTTCAGGCCTTCGGTCGAGAAGGAGAACGCGAGGATCTCCATGATAGGGGAGGGAGGGTTGGAGCTTCTCTCGACTCGGCGCAGGTTTGTGCGCCCCTCCCTGCTGGAGAGGCTCGAGATCCCCCGAGAGCTGGTCGAGCGTTCGCCGGGCGGGGTGCGGGTGGATGTCGAGTAGAGTGGTGTGCGTCAGGTGCCCGAAGGGCTGCGTAATCGACGTCACCATCGAGGGGGGTAGGGTGAAGGATGCTAGAGGTTACGGCTGCAACATCGGGCTGGAGCACGTGAGGGAGGAGGTTGTCAATCCGATGAGGGTCGTCTGCACGACTGTTCGAATCCGGGGTGGCAGGTACCCGAGGCTGCCCGTGAGGACTTCCAAGCCCGTTCCGAGGGAGAGGATCAGGGGGGTGATCGAAGCTGTACGCGGCTTGGTGGTGGAAGCCCCAGTGGAGAGGGGGAGCGTGATCGTTGGGAACGTTGCTGGCACAGGTGCAGACATTATAGCCGAGACTTCAATGGAGCGTGAGGAGCGATGGAGTACTTCCTGATATTGGACGTCGGGACGACGAACGTTAAAGCCTGCGCCTTCTCCGGCGGGAAGCTCCTCGAAAGCGCGGAGGAGAAGCTTACCACGCTTCACCCTCAGCCGGGCTGGGCTGAGCTGGACCCGATGCAGGTCGTGAGGGCCGTCTACAGGGTGTCTGACGCGATCGTCTCGAAGCTCGGCACACCGAAGGCTCTTGGGATCACGAATCAGAGGAGCAGCACGGCGGTTTGGTACAGGGAGACGGGGGAGCCGTTGTGCAACATCATCACGTGGCAGGACACCCGCACGATACAGCTGGTGAGGGAGTACTCGAGGAAGGGGCTTGTCGCGCTCGGCAGGTGCGTTGGGAGAGCCGCCGAGGCGTTGTCCACGATCGTGAGGCCGTTGAAGTTCACGAGGCGCGGGGCCTACCTGATCACCCTGGCCCACGCGTCCTTCGGCACGACCCACTCATCGATGCACTTGCGCTGGATCATGGACAACGTGGAGGGCGCTCGATCCGCGCTGGAGCGGGGGGCAGCGGTCTTCGGTACGATGGACTCGTGGGTTGCGTGGAACCTCACGGGGGAGCACGTCACGGACTACACGAACGCTAGCGCAACCGGTCTATTCGACCCATACGCGATGAGGTGGAGCGTCACACTCCTCAAGTTGCTCGAGATCCCACAGCAGTGCCTACCCCGCATCGTCACTAACGACACACCCATCGGAAGGGTGAGCCACCTCAACGCCCCCCTTTTGACCATCATCGCCGACCAGCAGGCATCGCTCTACGTTGCGGGCGTCAGAAAGGGCGCGGCGAAGATCACTTGCGGCACGGGAGCCTTTATCGACGTAAACGTTGGGGCGCGACCGCCTCCCGCGGCCAGGGGGATCTACCCGATGGTCGCCCTCACGACGAGGAAGAATGCACTCTACCTCCTCGAGGGGTTCGTAACCACCGCGGGCTCCGCGATCGAGTGGCTGCTGAGGATCGGCGTGCTGAAGGACTACTCCGAACTCGACGAGGCGGCGACCAAGGGGCGCAGCGGCGTGATCTTCGTACCGGCTCTCGAGGGTTTGGGGACGCCCTTCATGAAACCGGACGCCAGGGCGGTTCTCGCGAACCTCTCAAGCGACACGACGAGGGAGGACTTGATCAGGGGGGTGCTCGAGGGTATAGCAGCCTGCTGCTCCCTCGCGATGAACCACCTGCAGAGAGCGTCGCACGTTGAGATCCCGGAAGTGTTCGCGGACGGCGGGTTAACCCAGTCCAACGTCTTCCTCCAGCTGCTCGCCGACTTCTCGGCGCGGAAGATCGTGAGAACGCACTACTCGAACAACTCCGCCTATGGCGCGTACATGCTGTGCGAGCGCATCATCAGGGGCGAGGACCCCATCGAGCACTGGACCCCACCCGGTATCAGCCGGATCTTCGAGCCGAGAGGCGGAGGCGTTCTACCGGCTCGTCTCACAAGTCTACTGAAGCGGACAATGAGTTAACTGGCCCCGGCAGTCACTTTCGCAGGTTAAGATCCCGAAGAGTTCGACTCCATGAGACTTCTCCTCTACACGTTGAGGTACAAGGGGTTCTGCGGTAGCACAGCCTGAGTACCGCCCGGTTAGGAGGTGCAGATTGCACCGACGGGCTTCTATTGCCTGTTGGTGAAGCTGAGGTAAGGGATGCATAATTGTTCTGGATCGAAGGTGTTCGATCCGACTTATCGCTCTGGTCAACACTCAAAACCGTCCACAATGTTTCAGCGGGATAGAGGCTGATAGAACCCGAGCGGCCCAGATAGGATATTCTATTGTGAAAGCATGGGAACTGTCATGCGTCAGCGGTTTGACGACCATCACGACGGAATTGTGAGGGAAATCGACCATCGATACTGAGGCAGCTGCAGTTGCATTCTTGGGGAGAAGGAGGTCCACACCGTTGCTCCCTATACCCGGTTCACGCTTTAAGCGGCTAGGAGGCGATATCCCTCGTTCTTAGGATTTCTGAGATTAATTCGACGGACAGGTAGTGCATCAAAGCCGCGAGCGCTAAGGATACGGCTGAGAATACGGGTAGCCACGGGGCGCCCGACCCCAGAAGTACCACGAAGATCATAAGGGGTACTGCAAAAACTGTCGCTCCACCCATTATGATAAGGAGTACGCTCTCCTCCAACGTTGTCAACCTCTCGACGTGTCTGACCAGCCTCCTCCTTGGAAGAAGGTAGGCTACCGCGAGGAGGATCGCAGCCGCCGACCCTTCTGCAGCGGGTAGCGCGGCTATCGGCACAAGCAGGTACTCGTACTTCCCGGTTAGGAAGAGGTTGAAGAGCGCCAGGCAAGCTGACAGCTCTAGCATATAGATTGTGAGTCTAAGCAGCAACGCGTTCACGATGGCCTTGAAGCTTCCCCCGTAAACTCGGTAAACCCAGATTGGCGCTATGTGAAACTGGATCGTGGAAACCGCCATAGCGGATACGATGGGGAACAACACGCCGGATAGAACGGCCACGAAGAGAGGAAGCATGCTTAAACCGTCACCTGCTCGCAGGAGCATGCGTAAAATGTTCCCCGCGAGGATTGATGCTGCCAAGCCTATGAACAGTGCCACCGCGTGGCGTTTAGATAGCAGAGGTTTCCAGAGCACTAGCCCGTAGATGACTGCGTCGGGTTTACCGTAGAGAGGCTGCCCAGCTTCCTCCTCTTCGGGCTGCGTGGATGCCTCGACTGGGAGCTTTAAGTGCTCGGGGTGCACTAGTCTCACGGCTCTCGCTTGAGCAAGCAATAGGAGGACTGTGACCACGTATATGGGCGCGCTTTCGATCAAGACCTGCTCGAAAGGCTCGGTTATCGTGAAGCACAGCACGATTGGGCGGGCAACCCACCCGGTGGGGAGGGTGAGCAGTGGGGATGGCTCCATCAGGGCCATCGAGTGCAGTACAGAGAGGGCGAGGTAGACCAACGCTGCGGTAAGCGGCTTCTGGCAATCGCTGTGCAGGAGGATGAACTCCAGGTTTCTGAATAGGAGGTTCGTCGCGGCTGCCACGAGTGTTATGAGGAGGGGGAGGTACAGGGCTTTAGCCAGGTTGCCTGAATTCACGGTGTACGCGATGTTGATCCAGTATACGCTGTAGGCGAAAGTCGTCAACGTGCTGTAAATCGTTTGAGCGGCGAAGTACTCGCTGAGCGAAACCGGGCACGTCAGCAGGATTTCGCGGTCAGCCTCTCTCGTGATCGCAACGAACCTCGTCCTACTCTTGAGCGTCACGTACAGCAGCAGCGAGACTGACAGAGCCGCGCTGAGGTATTTCTCCGCCTGCTCCTTCGTCACGATGAAGGGGATGGATCTAGCCGCAGGACGCTCTGAGGTGAAAACCGAAAGGGCGGTAGGTAGACCGAATACGAATAGGGCTACCGCCAAGACGAGGTGCGCGCGCGAAGCCTTTAGAAGGTACCAGCTCATGATCAACGTCCTACGCGGGCGCCTTGACCTATCCGAACAGCGATGGATAGAAGTCACAGCAACCTTGACACGCCGTTTTCTTCGGCTTTAATAAGTCAACCGGCACCTGAGAGATCCTACAACCCGGTTTCGGCCTTGAGGAAGCCCGCTGCTACTCATACCACGCGGCCCTAAGCGTCTTAGCATGAACCTTTGTGAAGCTGCTGAGCTTCTCGATCAGCAGCTTGACCTTCGAGAGCGGCGGCTCAGGGAGCCTGTTGCCGTAGTTATCGTAGCCGATATAGACCTCCGCTGGCCTAACTTCCCTAAGGGCTGACACGAACTCGTCCAGCTCGAAGTCAAGGACGGGTTCGATAACGATAACCTTCCTCGGCCACTCGAGCTCAGCCATCACCCTCAACCTCTCGCTGGGCTTAGGGGCGGCCGAAACCCTCTCGTAGCCATCATCGGTGCAGGTTTCAATCGTCGCGCCGAGCTCTACGTTCTCCGGCATGGCGGTGATGAACTCAAGGTAGCGGGAGGGGTTCTTCGTCAGGAAGAAGAAGGTGGTCTCCCTGTGTCTAGCGGCTACATCTAGCACCCTGAGGATCCAGTCGCGAGGAACCCAGCTCCCCCACAGGTCCCCCATGTCGCTCACGAAAACCCACTCCTCCGGCCTGAAGCGCCTGGAGAAGGCCCGCTCGTTGAGTGCCGGCTTAAACCTGTTTTCAGCGTAATGTGGGTGCTTCCTCAACCTGGTTGTAGCTAGTCTGCGCGCCCAGCAGTAGACGCAGTTGTGGAGGCAGCCAGTGACAGGATTCCACGAGGCCACACATTGCGGTGGAGCGGCCTGCTAAAACGGTTGTCCTGCACACGAACGTGGAGCTACGCGCCTGTCAGCCCCCCTGTACAGCAGCAAGCCGAGGGCTGTAACTAGAGCAGTGCTGAGCCAGACAGCCCAGTCATTAAAGCCGGCGATGATGAACGCTGCTATCAGCCCGCTGGAGGCGAGAGGTAGCAGTGGTAGGGAGCCCACGTTTAACGGCGTCCTGTAGTGCCTCTGAAGGTGGGGGGCTTTCAGCCTAAGAGCGATGAGGGAGAAGTTCACGAGCAGCGATGCTAGCAGCATGGCTAGGCTCGCTGTCTTGCCAACCAGGTCGATCAACTGGTACTCGAAACCGTTGATCTTGGGGCGCCAGCCGGTTGCAGCGGGCAACAGCTCGTTGAGTGCCACGATCGCGATGGCCATCAGCCCGGACAGGGCTACGCTGTAGTGGGGGGTGCGCCTCCACCTGCACACGGAGCCGAGCTTCCTCCAGGTGACCTCCTCCAGGGATAAGCCGTAGAGGAGCCTTGATGCGGCGACCATGTAGCCCAGCGCGCTGTTAGCGGTGGCGCTGAGCGCGATGAGCATCAAGAGCTGCGCGGCTTGAGGGATTGCTCGAGCCGCAGCGTCGACCAGCGGCGCCCTGCTCGCACCCACCTCCTCCCAGCTCATCAACCGCACCAGGGAGAGACTGAGGGCTACCGTCACGCCAGCCACTATGGCAACGGAAAGCACGATCGCCTTTGGCACGTTCCTCTCAGCGTCCCGAGTTTCCTCGCATAAGGTCGGCTGCAGCTCGAAACCCGAGCAGGCGAAGTATAGAATCGCGGCTCCCGCCATGATCGCCCCCAAGGGGTTGACGGTTGGGTTAAATGATGCGTAGTTCGCGCTCCTCGTGGGCCAGAGGGCTCCAGCCACAACGACTAAGCCGAGCCCAAAGAGCTCTACGAGAGTAAGGATTGCGGCAAAAAGCGCCGACTCTTCAATACCCCACCAGTTCAGCACCGTAAGGGAAGCGAGCAGCAACAGCGCGACCGGCAGCACAAGATCGCTTCTACCCGTGAGCTGGGCGACGTGGTTTGAGAAACCGATCGCGTCTGTAGACGCTCCAGCTGCAGCACCAAAGAACAGAAACCAACCCGCCAGGAAAGCTAGCAGCTTAAACCTGGGGAAAGCTTCCACTACGTACCTGTACACGCTCGAATCGTACGGAAACATCCCCGCCAACTCCGCGTAAGAGAAGGCCACAGTAAGGGCGATGACGCCCGCCAGGGCCGCGCTCACCCACCCAGCGTCTCCGACCAACCCGATAGCTCTACCTACCAGCACGTAGTTCCCAGCGCCCAAGATCAAGCCGATCCCGAACAGAGTGGCGTAGCCGAGTCCCAGCGCCCTTCTAAGTGAAGCCATGCGTCGAGCACCTTAGCGAAGGCTCCCCCCTCTTCTGGTTAAAAACCTATCGTGTAAAAGCAATGAAATTATCAGAAAAAGAGTATAAAATGGTCAGAATGTACATAAATTAAATCAAATAGTATTCTTATAAAACGCCACTACGCGTGACCGAGCTTTAAATCTCCTTGAATTTGCACACGCTACTAATTAAGATTCCTTCAAGGAATTTTCGGCTAAAAAGGTGTTCTGCTCCGGCAATGAACAAAACCTGGTTGGCACGGCTTACTCAGCGGCGCGAGTCAGCGTGAGCATCAACTTCAGAAATGCTTTTTGGTCCTGCTCGCTGGACCACCTCGTGCGGAAAAGGGATGTATTCGACAGGCTGCTTAGGGAGATAGAAGCCGTAGTGGACTCAAGCCTCGAGAGGGAGGAGAAGCTGAAGAGGGTCTGCGAGCTTTTAGCCAGCAGCGTGGATTACTACGATTGGGTCGGCTTCTACCTCGTTGACGAGGCTAAGGGTAACGAGCTGGTGCTGGGGCCCTTCGTCGGTGAACCAACCGAGCACGTCAGAATCCCCTTTGGGAGGGGCGTCTGCGGCCGCGCAGCAGTTGAGCTCAAGACGATCATCGTCCAGGACGTGTCGAAGGAGACTAACTACCTAGCGTGCAGTCCCCTCGTGAAGTCGGAGATCGTCGTCCCAATCTTCAGGGAGGGGAAGTTCATCGGAGAGCTCGACATCGATTCGCACCAGCTGGCTCCCTTCACGGAGGAGGATAGGGAGTTCCTGGAGAAGGTAGCGAACCTGGTGGCGAAGGTGCTCTAGCGGCAGCGCGCTGAACCTCGCGCGGTAGTTCGGCAGAGAGTTTTCCAGGCAGCTCTCGCTCATGAACGTAAATCTTTTAAAGTTTTCTAAGGTTGCCCCTCCCCCCAAACTCACAATCCGTAATATTTAGGCGAATTAGTAGAAGGTTTCCGTGAGCAGTAAGCTCACGTTAGTTAAGGCGGAAGACGTCCGCCTGAAGCGTTTAAGCACGGGCTTGCGCGACCTCGACCGCTTAACGGGCGGGCTCGTGGGCGGAGCCGCGCACCTGTTCTACGGGCTTGAACCTGCGCTCTCGCGCTTGTTCAACACGATCGTCGGCGCAGCCGCCGTCTCCGAGCGGGTCCTCGTGTTGACGGCGAGAGACTACCACAGGGGTAGATCCCTCAGCACCTTCGACCTGGCTGAAGCCGTGTCGGCTTTCGGCGGCGACCCGCTGGACTGCCTAGGCAGGATCCTCGTCGCTAACGCTTACAGCCGCGAGCAGCTGGCCGCTCTCGGGGGTTGGCTCGCCGCTCAAGCGCCGGAAGTCGGTCTAGCAGCCGTCCTCCACCTCACCGACCTCTACGAGCCCCACAGGTACGGGGAGCTCCAGCGCTTCCTGGGCGGGCTGCGGGGGCTGTTGGCCCGCGGAGCGGCGCTCGCCCTCTTCACCGGGCCCGCCTCGAGATCGCAGCTGCCCCGACCGGATGGCCCCCACTTCCTGAGGCACTTCTGCGCCACGATCGTTAGAGTGGAGAAGGCGAAGAGGGGCTTCGCTCGGCTGGTGGTGGAGAAGGGGCCTGTGGGCACCCCGGCTGTTGCGTACGCCAGGTGCACTGGCCCCATACTGGCGGACGTGGAGGGGTGGTTCTAGTGGGTAGGGCGGTGCCCAGCCTGAGGGAGAAGCTCGCGGAAGTCTTGAGGAGCATTGAGGCGGAGATGCTCCCCCTTCTCTCCCGGGAGAGGAGGGTGGCTTACCAGAGGGTTTCGCGCGCCTGGGTTGAGGAGTACGCCGCAGTGTCGAACTGCTCGTACCCGCACGCGCTGGTGATGATGCTGCTCGTCTCGATCCTCGACCTGCAGGCCCAGCTTACAGAGCTTGAGGAGCGTTTGCGCAGGTTGGAGGGGGTTGAGGGTGGCGGGTGCGGCGCGCTTCCTGCTCGAGGTTGAAGTGAGCGGGGACCGCGCTAAGCTCTGGTTCAAGGATTTCGATGGAGGAGTCGAGGTGGAGGGGGCGGAGTTCAAGCCCTACTTCCTGGCCATGATGGATCTGGATTCAAGCCTCGCACAAACACTGCTGGAGGCGGGCTTCGAGCTGGAGCGTGTGAGCAGGAAGCTCTTCCCGAGCGGTGAAGCGGAGCTCACAAGGGTGGAGCATAGCTCCGTGAGAGCGCTCGCTAAGGCCAGGCTTCTCCTGGAGCAGAGCGGCATCACCCTGTACGACGTGGACGTGAGGAGCGAGCAGAAGCTTCTAGCCTCCCGGCGGCTCCTAGCGTTGACACCGCAGCTCGAGGATTGTGAGGCCCGGTTTGAGCCCCTACCCCTAACCGTTCTCTCCCTCAAGGTGCGCGAGAGCACCGCGGGGTTGAAGGTACTGGCGGGGCTCGAAGGGAGGGTTCGGCGATTAAAGGGCGGCGACGCTAGGGTGGCTAAGGGGTTGGCGGAGCTGGTTGAGAGCTTCGATCCCGACGTTATCTCTTCCAACGTCAGCGTGGGAGAGTTAGCCGGGATCGCGTCCCGCCTCCTGCGCGCGTGGGAAGGCTTCAAGCTGGGTAGGGGGAGCCTTATGGGCGGCCGGATCCTTGTCAGTGAAGGCGTGCTGGAACAGGTTGGGCTGGAGGGGTTGGAGGAGCGGTGCTGGTTCTCCGGTCTACCCCCCACGCTGGCCGCCGGTACGAGCTATGGGCTGCTGGTGGAGGCAAGGCAGACCTACCTTCTGCTCAGTAGGGGTTACGCGGTGCCGAAGAGGGGTAACGGGAACTTCGTCCTTCGCCCCGCTAACTTGCTCCACGCGCGGGATAAGGGCGGGTTGATCAAGAGGCCGATCGTCGGCGTCTACGAGAACGTGGCTGAGCTGGACTTCGAATCCATGTTCCCGGGCTTGATTGTCAAGCACAATATCAGCTACGAGACTGTCACCCACGAGAGTGTCGCGCCGGAGCCGAGGGGTCTCCTGGTGGACGTCGTTGAGCCGGTGCTCCGCAGGAGGCTCATGCTCAAGAGGTTGAGGGATCAGCTATCGGGCGGGGATCGGCTGCACGCGGAGCTGCGGCAGAGGGAGTTGAAGATGCTGCTCGTCTCCTGCTACGGCTACAGCGGTAACAGCAGGAACCGTTTGGGCAACCCGCTGACCTTTGAGTGGATCAACAGGTTGGCCAGGGAGACCCTGATCAGAGTCTACGAGCACGTGGAAAGCAGGGGATACCGGGTCGTGTACGGGGACACGGATAGCGTCTTCGTCCAGAAGTCCGGCGCGAAACCGTCCGAGTACGCGGAGCTGGCTGGGGAGCTGGCGGCGCTGACGGGCCTCCCCGTGAAGCTCGAGCGAATCTACAAGTTCATCGCGTTCCCAGCGGCTAGGAGCCTACCGGGCGCGCCTCTAAAGAGGTACTTTGGAGTCACCCTGGAGGGAGAGCTGGTCTTCAAGGGTGTCGAAGCGGCCAGGCGCGACACGCCTCCTGCAGCCAAGAGGCTGCAGAGGGAGCTGGTGGCCACGCTCTTCCGGGCGGAGAGCCTAGAGGGGGTTTACGCGAATCTCGAAGCCGCGATCCGGCTGGCCTGTGAGTACGTGGCGAAGGCTAGGAGGGGCGAGCTTGAGCCGGCCGACCTGGTCATCGAGAGGGTGCTGCGCAAGCGGGAGTATAAGACCACTCCAGCGCACCTGGCCGCAGCCGTGCTAGCCGGGAGGGTGGTAGAGGGGGCTACCGTCCGCTACGTCCCCGTTAACACCCGGCACCCCAACCCGCTCCGGCGCGTAAGACCCTGGAGCCCCAGCGAGAAGCGCTACGATGCAGAGTACGCCTCTGAGCTTCTCTCTAGGGCTGCCGAGACGGTGCTATCCGCGCTCGGAGCTAAGCCGGACTGGAAGCGGCACGCACCCTTATACGTGCAGCTAGACTACTCGGAGATGCACCCCAGTTAGTAGCCCGCCCGCTCAGGGAAAACTGTGGTGAAGTGGCGCCGGGGCCGGGATTCGAACCCGGGCGCCCCCGAAGGGGCAGTGGGTGGCTCACCAGGCTTGCTGCGGTTCAGCGGTCTCGAGCCCACCGCCTTGGACCACTCGGCCACCCCGGCGCTCACTGTGAGCTCGTGAGAGGCTTTTTTACTTTTGCGGAGTTAGCGCGAAACTGCCCCGTGATACGTACGCCTTACCCGAATGCTACCTTCTATGGCGAGCGCCTCCCTATTCTTACCTAAGTCTCCCATGCATCTCGTGGAGCCGAGTACGCTGGACGAGCTCTTCGACCGGTTCATGATCGAGTCTAAGATCTTCAAGGATCGCGATAAGCTGCTGCCCGACTACGTGCCCAGCGAGCTCCCCCACAGGTCTAACCAGATCCTGCAGCTGGCGAAGATCCTTGCCCCAGCTTTAGCTGGCTCAAGACCCTCGAACGTCTTCATCTACGGCCTCACGGGCACGGGTAAGACGGCTGTTGCGAAGTACGTCTTGAGGAAGCTGGAGGAGAGGGCGCAGGATCGGGTTCTCTTCGCCTACGTAAACTGCCGGCAGAACGATACCAGCTACAGGGTGATGGCTGAGCTGGCGAGGAACCTGGGCACGAGGATCCCCTTCACCGGGCTTTCCACGAGCGAGGTTTACAAGCGGTTCATGACCGTCCTGGACCGCAGGTCGAGGATCATGGTGGTGGTCCTCGACGAGATCGACCACCTCGTCAAGAAGAGCGGCGACGACGTGCTCTACTTCCTAACCCGCATCAACGAGCAGCTCTCCTCCTCCAAGCTCTCCCTCATAGGCATCACGAACGACTTGAAGTTCACTGAGTTCCTCGACGCACGCGTCAAGAGCAGCTTGGGGGAGGAGGAGCTCGTCTTCCCACCGTACTCTGCCAAGGAGCTGGAGGACATTCTCAGGCAGCGCGCTGCCGAGGCGTTCTACGAGGGGGTTTTGATGCCAGAAGTCATACCCCTCTGCGCGGCCATCGCGGCGAAGCAGAACGGGGACGCGAGGCTAGCTCTGGACCTACTGCTTAAAGCAGCCGACATCGCGGAGCGCGAGGGGGCTAGCAAGGTTACTGCGGACCATGTGCGCCAGGCGCAGAGGGAGATCGAGAAGAACGTAACGGTCGACGTGATCAAGTCGATGCCCCTCCACGTCAAGCTGGTGCTGCTCGCCGTCTACCTGCTCGAGAAAGAGGGGGCGAGGAACATCACGACGGGCATGATCTACAACAAGTACTTGGAGATCACGAAGCTGCTCGGCATCGACCCTGTCACCCAGAGGAGGGTGAGCGACATCATCAACGAGCTCGACATGAGCGGGATCGTCAACGCGAGGGTCGTCAGCCTCGGCCGTTACGGCCGCACGAAGGTGATCAGGTTGAGCACCAGCCTCAAGAACATCGAGGAGGGCCTTCAGGAGGACCTCTTCCTGCTAGGCGCCATGGAAATGGTAACACGTTAAAGCGTAGGGTACCCACAGCTACGTATCTCGAAGCCTACTAGCACCGAAGCGGGTGTTCCGCGATCGAGGCAGCGAAGCCCCTACTCCCCCTGACTCGCTTTAGCAGTTAGATAGTGTTGTAGCCTGTTGAGCATGTCCTCGATTCCATCGAATACGATGAACGTGGCCCTCTCTAACACCTCTCCCTCCGGGACTGCAACCTCTGGAAGAATATCTTGTACAAGCCTCTTTTCAACTACTATGAGGAAGTCGAAACCTCGCACATCTATGCGCTTAGCCAGCGAAGCCAGTAGCTCGAAGACGTCCCTTGGCACATCGATTAGGATCCTTATTTCACCCCGCTGTGCGTAAAGGTGGAAATGGTGTTTGTACCCGCTCAAACCGTCAACCGTGTAGTCGGCAACCACTTTAAATCCGTTGCGAGCTAGAAAATCGCTGATCGCTCTTATGGTCCCGGTTCTCACGGATTCAGGCTCATTGCTGTACGAGCGCATGTACCAGCCGAAGATTAATGCAGTTTACTAACCTATTAAGGCTTGTCTGGTTGAAGCTATTCTCCCAGCGGCACCTATAGTAAGGAAACATTCACCTTAAGTGACGTCACCGCAGGCGCACCAGATCTCGTGGAGTAGGTCGTAGAGCTCTCGGAAGCCTTCGCCCGTGGTTGCGGAAACGATCGGGACTCTAGCTGCGAGCCGGAACTCGTTGAGTACTTCGACCAGCCTACTGGACAGCTCTGAGACAACGCCGGGCTCGAGCTTCAGTTCAGCGAGGAGCGCTTCGGGATCCCTAGCCCAAGCGATGGCGAGAGACGCTACCCCTAAATCACCCTTGCTCAGCACCGCGACGGTAGGGACTTCCAGGCGGAGCTGCGCGACCATGGACATCAGCTTCAGCGTGACAAAGTGGGACGGCTTAGCGGCGAGGCTCGAGTCGAAGAGCATCACCGCACTGGCTGCTCCCAGCTTCGCCAGCTCCCTTGAGATCGCGGGGCCAGCCTCGTGGAAGAGGAAGAGCTCCATCTGGCCAGGCGTATCAACGATGACGATCTCAGCCTCCAGGTTGGCGATCTCCCTCATCAAATCGCTTCTCCTCGCGTAAACCTCCTCCATGCTGGCTATGAGTGCACCGTTGGGGCCCAGCCCCTTCTCCCTCATCAGTTGGCTCACCGTCACCCACTCCCTCACATCGACGTCCGGCTTGTACGGCAGCTGGTCGGCCCCCGGATCCAGGTTTACATAGGCCACCCGGAAGCCCTGGTTCTCCTCAATCCACCTCCCAAAGGCCGCCGTGAGAGTAGTCTTTCCGCTGCCTGCGGGGCCGATCACGATGAGGTACAGCGACCTCCCCAGCGACAGCCTGTGCACGAGCAGAAGATTTAGGGGTGTAGTTTTAACCTCTGCTACCCGATCCGATGGTGGTTCTGACCAGCCTGGCGATGGTGCTCCGCTTGTAGTAGGCTAGGAGCGCTAAGGCCAGGAGCGCAACGGATGTAACGATCAGGAGGTTGGGCTCAGCCGGCTTCTCGACCACGATGTAGCTCCTTGAGTACTGGGATAGGCTCCTCTGCTGCTGAGTCCAGCTGACCTTCACGTCGATGGGTAGTTGACCGAGAGGGGCTGCAGGATCCACGTTCACCTCAAATATCGCCAGCTTCCGCTCACCGGCCCATAGGGTGCCCAGGTACACGCTCGTCGTACCCGTGATGAAGGGTGAGAACACCTCAACTCTCACGTCCTCGGCCGTTGAGTTGGAGAGGTTCTCAACCTCGTACACCAGCTTGTAGCCTCTTCCTCCGCGCACCACGTTGAGGCTTGAGGCGTTCCTGACGGCGAAGGAGGCCTTCTCGAGCACGGTCATGGTGAAGTAGAGCAGCCGCCCGGAAGCCTCGATCGCCAGCCTGTGGTTGCCGATCGGCGCCCGCTCGTCCACACCGACTAGGAAGGTGAGAGTAACTGTCTGGCCGACCGGAAGGTAGGGTAGGTAGGCTTCAGCAGCCCCGGCGGAAACCGGCTTAACCCACTCGTTCCCCACGAACTTGACATCAACGTCCCTCGCCATGTAGTCGCCCGAGTTGACCAGCGTGACAATCAGCTGAACCAGGCTGTCGCCCGGGAACACGACGGGGGGCATTGTGACCGCTGCAGCGACGCTCAGCTCCCAATCGCCCCTCACCTCGAAGCCCAGCGTGTACAGGTCTCTGCGTAGCATTCCGTCGTCCCCGCTGTACGTTACAGCGGCGAGCAGCTGCAGTGCCCCGTAGATCCTCGGCTGGATGAACACCTCGAATGGGAGGAGCGCGGACCCCCCCGGCTCAAGGGCGTCGAGCCTGAGGGTTGAGGGGCCTATGACGGCGCCGATCTCAAGGTTCTGGGACGTGAGAGCCACGCTCGCGTTGACCGCTCTGGCCGACCCGGTGTTGACCACCCTCAGTAGCAGCCGGTTGACCCTGTTCGGGTGCAGCGTCCTGTTGAGCACCTCCAAGCTCAGCAGCGGCCCCCTCCTCGTCACGTTCAGGGAGACTTGGACCAAGTCGTTGTACTCGTACCCGTACTCGTCGTAGTAGCGCAGCCTGAAGGTGGCTGTCACTGAGTCTGCCACGGTCTCCACTCTGACGAGGAGGGGGACGACGACAGCCCTCCCCGGTTCAACCGATTCGATCCTGAACCTGGTCTGGGAGATCACGTACAACCCACCGCCCGGCACGGCGTCGACCAGCACGTCGAGCGCCCTCGCGCCCCCTATGTTGACGACTTTAGCAGCTAGGAGCGCGTTAACGCCGTAGGGCAGGCTCGAGTTGAGGAGCTCTGCGGATAGAACGGGTTGGGGAGAGCGTGCGACTTCGAAGCCGACGCTGACTGTGCTGACCCTAGCGTCGCCGTACTCGTCGTAGTAGGAGATTGAAACCTGCAGCTGGGCGACGCCGACGGCGGTTCGATCGGCCCTCAGCGTTAAGCCCACGACCTTGCTTCCCCCCGGGTTAAGGTCGCCCAGGTAGGCGGATGCGCCGGAGAGGAGGGCGACGCCGGGCGAGAGGCTGGTGATGGAGACCCTCACGTCTCTAGCCGCAGTAGCGCCAACGTTTGAGACTACGAGCGCGACGTTGACTCTCTGGCCCGACGGCACTCTGCTGGGCGATAAGTAGCAGGAGAGGCTGGGAGACCCCTTACCTCTGACCGCTTGAAAGCCCACGGTGGTCGTCAGAGTTCCCGGTGCTCTGGAGAAGTCCTCGTAGGAGACCGTCACCGTGAGTGCGACGCTGTCGCCAGCCGCGCTGTCCACCTGCACTGCTAGCGGAACCTGCAGGCGCTCGCCGACCCCCACGAGACCCTGCCTGCTCAGCGAGCCTCCGATGACCGTGACGAAGGCGCTAGCCGGAGTTACGCGGATCTCCACGTTCCTCGCCGGTGCGTCACCCAGCTCGACGCTCAGGAGAACCTGGTTGCTCTCCCCCTTCTTTAGAGTCTGCGGGCTTGCTGACACCCTGAAGCTTGGTCGACCGCCGAAGCCCACCTGGAAGCCCATGACCTGCGTTGAGCCATCAACGGTTAGGGTTAGCGTGGCCGGATAGTAGGAGGCGTAGGGCCCCTCGGGTAGGGTGAGGTTGAAATCGAGGTTGATCGTTGAGCCCTGCGGCAGGTAGCCCGTGTAGCTAGCGCTGCTCTCCAGGCTCTGCCCTCCGATGCCCGCTATTCTGAGCGAGGCGTTCAGGTTCACTGAGCGGCTAGCCCCCGAGTACCTAACGATCACCCTCAGCAAGCTGGTTACGTTGGGAGCGGGACCAACGACCCAGTAGGAGTCCACGAGCTCGAAGCTGGGCTCCGCGTACGCTACCAACGGGATCGAGGCGAAGAGCAGGGCTAAGAGCAGGATTCGCGCCTGCATGCTAGTCCACCCTCAGCCTGAGAAGCCTAATGGCCAGCGCGAGGAAGGCTAGCGTCAGGGCTAGGAGGGCCGCGCAATCCTGAGCCACGTCCGGTAGCCCCCAGCCGCGCAGCTGGACGTTCCTGAAGGCCCTGAGGAAGTAGTAGAGGGGGAGCACTCTGCTCGCTGTTCGGACGGCAGGGGAGAGCATTTCGACTGGCATGAAGAAGCCGGAGAAGAGCATTGAGGGGATGAAGAAGAAGATCGCTGCCTGGTAGGCCTGCAGCTGGTTCCTCGAGATCGCCGATATCAGGAGCCCGAGGCTGAGGGAGCAGCTGAGGAGCAGGAGCGACACGATGATGAGCGCGGATATGGGGCCCCGCACCTTGACCCCCAGCACGTAGACCGCGAAGCCGAAGGTAGCCACCATGTCGGTTATTGTCACGAGCGCGTAAGCGATGAACTTCCCGACGACGATCTGCCAGCCTGAGACGGGGGCCATGATCAGCTGCTCGAAGGTCCTCCTCTCCCTCTCCCTGCTGATCGAGACGGCGATGAGGCTCATCGGTACGAGGTGCAGGAGGACGCCCATTATGGTCGACGTGAATGTGTCCACCGAGCTGACCCTCGGCCCGTACACAGTCTGCCGCACAACCTCGATGTTGAAGGTCCCGTACATCTCGGCTGCGGTCTTCATGAATGATTGAACCATGACGACGGCCGCCTGCCAGACGAGCTCCGATATCGTGGCGTAAGCGGCATCAAGTATAGTGACTATCCTCGTGCTACGCCCGCTCAGCACGCTAGAGCTAAAGTCCTCCGGGATCACGAGGGCCGCGTAGGCCTCACCCTTACGGACCAGCTCTGTACCCGCCTCGATCGTCGGAGCCACGGCGACGATCTTGAAGGAGCCGCTCGAGCGGAGCAGCTCGATGAGCTGCCAGGAGACAGTCCCCCGATCCAGGTTCACGATCACAATAGGCACCTCCGACCTCTCCTCACCGTAACCCGCGACGAACATCGCCATGACGGCTAAGGGCATGAATAGGACCATCATCAGCGAGCGCGGGTCCCGCAGCAGCTGCTTGATGTCCTTCACTACTAGGGCGAGTAGGGCGCCCATCCCTAGCCCACCCCTCCGCTAGCCGTCAACCGGATGAAGGCGTCCTCGAGGCTCACGGGGACAGGGTAGGCGCGAACAACCCTTACTCCCCGTGCCTCGAGCGTGCGGGTGATCGGGATCAGCGCTTCCGACGCGTCCGGAACCAGCAGGCGAAGCCTGCTGTAAGCCCCGTCTCCTTCGAACTCCACCACCCTCGCGGTCAACCCGTTGAGCGTGGGGCGAGGGTCACCTTCGACCACGAACTCGATGAGGTCTCCGCCGTATGCGAGACGCTTAATCTCGAGCGGAGACCCTTCGGCAGCCACCCGGCCTCTGCTCATAAGGGCTATGCGGTCGCAGTTCTCAGCCTCATCCATGTAGTGGGTGGTGACGAGGATCGTAACACCGCTCCTCTTAAGCTCCCTGAACTTCTCCCAGAAGTACCTGCGGAGCGGGGGGTCGACGCCAGCTGTAGGTTCGTCTACGACGAGGAGCTTCGGGCGGTGTATCAGCGCGACGGCTAGAGCGAGGCGCTGCTTCATGCCTCCGCTCAACTTTCCGGCGAGCCTTCCCTTGAACTCGCGGAGCATGAACTCGTCCAGTAGCTCCGCTATCCGCTCCTCGGCTTCCCTCCCCTTCAATCCGAAAAGCGAGGCGTAGAGGCGCATGTTCTCCTCCACCGTCAGATCCTCATACAAGCTGAAGTGCTGCGGCATGTAACCCGTAATCCGTAGCACGCTCGCCCTATCCTTCTCCACGTCGATCCCGAACACCCTGATGTACCCGGAGGTGGGCTTCAGTAGGCCGAGGATCATCCTGATGGTTGTCGACTTGCCCGCACCGTTCGGCCCCAGCAGCCCGAAGATGACGCCCTCCTCTACCTTCAGTGTGATGTTGTCCACTGCCTTAAAGCTCCCGAAGACTTTAGTCAGGTTCACTGCTTCAATCGCTAGCGGCATTCCTAGCCCTTGGTGCCAGCAATGCTTTTATACTTACCGCTTTAACGGTGTACGGTGAATGCGGAAAAAACCTTAGACGTACTTCGAAGGCTCGGGCTGTCGGACTACGAGGCCAGAGCCTACGTAGCCTTGCTCACGATGGGGCAGCTCACGCCTGCTGAGGTTAGCAGCGCCGCGAACATCCCCTACACGAAGACTTACGAGGTGATGCGGAGGCTTGAGCGGAAGGGCTGGGTCATGGTGGTCTCCAAGTCTCCGCTCATCTACGCTCCCGTGAAACCGGAGGAGGTGCTAGCTAAGCTCAAGCGAGATTTCGACGCGGTGCTTCAGGAGGCTTTGGGCGCCTTGAAGTCGCTGGAGCGGGAGGGCGCTGGTACAGCCTTGATGGGGCTGTACGTCCTGCGCAGCTTCGAAGCTCTGAGACGGGTTGCCCGTAGCATCGCCTCAGAGTCGGAGGAGATCCTAGCTCTGATATCGGACCCCAGGCTCGTCGAGGAGCTCAACCCGATCCTCCCCGGGAAGGTCGTCAAGGGCGTGCTAGAGGAGGGGGTCCCGAAACCAGGCGTCGGCGAGTGGAGGAAGGCCCGCGTCCTACTGCCGCTCGACCTGCTGATAGTGGACAGGGAGAAGGTGCTCTTCCACTTCGGGCTGCTCAGCTTACACGGCAGCTTGAGCGGAGTCCTCGTCTCCGACAGGGAGATCGCTGAGGCCGCCGCAAGGTACTTCGAGAGGATATGGGAGATGTCGGAGACCCTCGATTTACCCGGCTAACTCCTCGAGAGACTTCCCCCTCGTTTCAACACCTAGGAGTGCCACGGTGGCTGCTGAAACGAGGTGGCCAACCGCGAACATGATGAATGGGGCGAGGGGGTCGCGGTAGGCCAGCATAAGGGCTCCAGCCAGGTAGGGGCCGACGATCCCGCCGATCCTGCCGAAGGCGTTAGCCCAGCCGCTGCCCGTGCCGCGCAGCCTCGTGGGGTAGAGCTCGGGGGTGTAGGCATAGGTCACCCCCCAGGCACCCAGGTTGAAGAAGGATACGAGGATCCCCCAGAGCAGCACCTCAGCCTCGCTGCTAGCCGCCCACATGCCCAAGCTGGCTGCTCCAGCCCCCAGCATGTAGCCTACAAGCACCCACTTCCTCCCCACCACCTCGATGAGGTACGCCGTCGACAGATAGCCAGGGATCTGCGCGAGCGTGATTGCAATCGAGTAGTCGAGGCTCCTGACGAAGGGTAAACCTCTTGCGTAGAGCACGTCCGTCAGCCAGAGGAAGATGCCCCAGTAGGTCAGGACGATCATGAACCAGTGGACCCACAGCATCACCGTCCTCCTCGCGTAGGGCTTCCTCAGAAGGTCGCCAACGCTTGCGCGCTTCACCGGTTCCACCGCTGGTGCTGCAACGCCCAGCCTCCTGGCCAGCAGCTCCGCATCCCGCTCCCTCCCCTTTGAAAGGAGGTAGCGGAGGGACTCTGGAACCAGTAGGTAGAGGGCCGGTAGCAGGGCCAGGCCGAAGCTTGAGGCGGCGAAGACGCTCCTCCAGCCGTGCGCCGGGGCGAGGAGGCGGGAGAGCAGGAGCGCCGCCAGCCAGCCGAAGGCCCAGGCGCTCTCGAGGATTGCAACGCTCCTCCCCCTCACGCGGGTCGGGGCGTACTCGCTCATCAGGACGCTGGCCGTCACCATGTAGCCCGCGTTCCCCGCGCCCGCTAGAACCCTAAACAGCGCGAGGTCGAGCCAGCTCCTCGCTGCAGCGCTTAGCGGCGTGAAGACTCCCATTAGGGCGCTCGACGCCAGTATGGAGAAGCGCCGGCCGTAGCGGTCAGCAACGTAGCCGAGCAGGAAGGCTCCCAGCAGCATCCCGAGTAGCCAGGCGCTGAGCACTCGACCGGCTTCCTCCGGGTTGAGGCCCAGCTCGGACCTTATCAGAGGGAGGGTTCCGCTAACGAGGCCTGCGTAGAGCGCTCCAACCCCCCAACCCACCATCAGGACGACCAGCAGCTTGCTCTCGAATCGCCCAGCCACAACCCGCGGATCGATGAGCCGGTTTATAAGCATTGACACTGGAATCTACAGACTTCGGAGGAGCCTCGCTTCGACCCTACCCTCGCGGGCGTAGCCCACTAGCATCGCCTCCGTGTTGAAGGCGAAACCGACGCGGCCCGCAGCATCAACCGCGATGACGCCCGCCAGCCCTCTGCCCAGGCTACTGCTCATCTCGGCGATGGCTCTGTCCGAGGCTGCTTGAGCGTCGACACCGGTCGCCATGTAGTCACAAACTCTCCTGCACAGCATGAAGCGGATGATCGCCTCACCGATGCCTGTCGCCGAGCAAGCCCCAGCACCCTTCAAAGCGTAGAAGCCAGCCCCGGGTATCGGGGTGTCCCCCACCCTACCCCTCAGCTTCAGCCAGTAGCCGCCCGTTGAAGTCGCGGCTGCAACACCCCCTCCACCATCGAGGGCGGCCGCGCCCACCGTACCGAAGTAGCCGGGGTGCTGCTCAACCAGCTTCCTCAGCTTCACAAGCCAGTTGAAGTCCTCGCCCCTCGCCCACCTCGCCTTCAGCTCCTCGAGCCTCTTCAGCTTGGCCTGCGTAACCAGCTGCTCCTCGGGCACCGTCAACCCCAGCAGTTCGGCAAGCCTCTCCGCCCCCTCGCCGACGAGGAGAACGTGGTCGGTGAGCTCAGCCACCTTCCGCGCCAGGAGAACCGGGTTCTTTACGCGCCTGACAGCTGCCACAGCACCTATGAGCCCTTCACCCGTCATGATGCCGGCATCCAGCTCCGCCACCCCATCGAAGGTGAGTGCGCTGCCGAGACCCGCGTTTAGGAGACCGGAGTCCTCCATCGCAACAACGGCCTCAACAACAGCGTCGAGAGCCGAGCCCCCACTCCTCAGAACCTCGAAACCCCTAGCGGCAGCCTCGCGAAGAACCCGAAGCCGCGCTTCCACGTCATCGCGCACTCTACCCGCGCCACCGTGCACGACTATAACGGGCTGCACAGGCCCCCTAACCAAGCTGATTTTAAAAACGTCAACGGATTATTCGAACAGAGCGCTTACAACGTCAGGTTGGGGCTTGACCAGGCTTCCGGGAACCCGTTTGCTTGCGCTAAACGGAACAGCGTAGCTGGACACGCTTAGCGCTGTTCCCTTGAACCCGCAGTAGCCGTGTAGGCCTCAGCCTGTCGGCTATAGACGATGCTCGCGGGTGCCCGTGCTCGCTAAGACTACCTGACGCGAACCCCTACTCTCGGTAGTCAAATGCTCATTGGGGTTTGACAGGCTTGAGAACGTGCAGCTTGCCCTCGATGATCGCGAAAGCGTATCGCCTCTCGTCGACTTTCGGGTACCGGTTCCGGTACTCGGCGTACGTGTCGTTGCTCAGGATGTAGGCGTCGAGCTGCTCCGCGAGCTCCAGAATCACTTCGTCGGCTTCAACCCCAACGGTGTAGAGGATGCCGCTCCTCTTCAACTGCCTCGCTGCGTTCCTATCGTCGAGCCGCTTGAAAACACCCCTTTCAATGATTATGACGGGGTGGAGGCCCTGTTCCCTTGCCCACTCCACAGCCAGCTGGAGGTTCCTGACAGAGGGAGTTGAACCGGGGCTGAGGCGGGCGACGTTTGACCCATCGATGATAACGGCCTGGCGCGGGCTTAAATTCCTCGGGAGCATGGTGAGGATGCGTTTCACCTCGAGCACGGGGAATGCGCTCAGCCTCCTTTGCACGCTCTCGAGGGCGTGCATCATGACTTTGTGAAACGTGTCGAGCCTTGCCTTCTGTTCGAAAACTTTGTCGTTCACAGCTCTTATCTGCTTCCATACCTCCGCGATCTGCCGCGACTGGTACTGCACATCGCGATCTAGCATTCCTAGCCTGCGCTCCAGCTCCTCCACTCTCCTCTCGAGAGCGTGAATCCTCGCGGCTCGCGAAGCACGTCTCAAAGCTCCTACTGCAACGATGAGCGCAACGAACGAGAGAATAAGGGGGAGCTGGCTTAATATCTGCTCCAAGCCTTCAGCCTGCACGGATTAAATAACTGACAATAGGAGTATTTAATGCCAGCGACGGTTCCCATCCCGTGTAGTCTTCTCCCACCTGACAATTGCTGAGCTGCCGATGCTGGCGCCGGGTTTTAGATGAAGTTTCACGGCGCTGTGGTTATTTGTGGACTTTAACCCCGAGTAGCTGTTGGCGAAAGTTATCGTCGCTGCGTAACGATATGCAGGTACTCTACGCTAGTTTGTGATCGAGAAAACAACGATATAGCCCTAGTGATGGGCTGAGGTTGGCACTCTCACGCATCGGTAATCGGGGTAAGCTGAAATGAACTCCTCTCGCCGGAGTCCCGTAGGTTTTTCGCAACACAGTATTCTCCGTTAACTCTTGTCTAACGAGCACTATCAGCGAAGCATTAAGAACATGGGATCGCTAAAACCAATCTAATCTCTCCAGGTGCGAAGCTGAAATTCTACTATCATCGTACAAAGGAAAAAATAAATAACCCAGATTCAACAACTTCTCTAAATGAAAGAGTTACGCTGCAAACCCTTCCGCGCAGCTAGTGGCTTGACAATGAGCACATTGAAGGGGTTTGGCAAGGCCGCGAGAATTCTGGCCGCTATTAGCGATGCTCCCTGGATGTACGCAGACCCGGGATGCCTGCCAGTGCGTACAAGAAACTTGAAGCTCGCGTTGACCCAGCATTCGTTAAACCGACGAAGCACCTGCTCCTCAATCGCTCTGCCTCTCTTCCATGCGTTAACTCCGACTCGATTGGGGCCCACGTATCCCTTACGCAAGCTAGAGGGATTCCGTGAGGAAGCGGATAGGCGTCCCAATGGCATCGAGACCCCGGGCGGCCCCTACTGGAGGGCGGGGGACTGACGTGCCTGCGCAGGAAGGGTTCTCACAGTCGCCGAAGAGTATACAGGATGGGGGCGAAGGCTCTAGGATGCTTCAGATCGAAGTCAACGCTGAAACACGGTCTAAGCTCTCCTCTCTCTACACCGAGCTAATCAGGATGGCACGTTCCGGCGATTCAAAGCTGACAGTGGAAGTGTCGATCCGCACGGCGAGCGCCCATAACGGTAGTCAAGATGTGGCGGGTAGTAGGAAGAGGATGGGGAGGAGTACGTCAAGCAAGGATCTCCCTCCGATTCAGATGCCCGTCAAGTTCAAATACGGTGGTCGGGTGTACGGTGACGTTGATGCCGACTGCATTGTCGATCTGGACAGTTGCCTTCTGAAGATCGGCAGTGTAATGACCATTCCCCTGCGAAAGGGGTTGTGCGAGGCTCTAAAGGAGGAGCTCTCTCTGAGCCCTCCACCGCTGTTCAAGCTTCTTATCACAGCGGATGGGGAGCTGAAGTTGTTTGCGCGTCGAAGCCCGCCTCCATGGTGGGTGGTTGTACGTGAAGAGTGCGACGATTTTAAGGACGTGCACCTACCCATTCCAATCAGGGTTGTGGGGGTAAGCGTGAACAACCGCACCGGTGTGGCAGTGGTAGCCTTCGATGTTAGCGATGAGGGGGCGAAAATGATTTACCTTGCGCGCTGGCGTCCGCCGGGGAAGCCTCAAGCGTTAATAGAGGCGCTGCGGAGCTACGCGGAGAAGCCAGACTCTGAGAAGCGGGAAAGAGTTCTCAGGCTTCTGCCGGAGCGGCTTCGGGAAAGGCTAAGGCTCGGGTTGACTACGGTGAGAGCGAGAAGCCTGGCGAGGAAGATCGAGAGGGGTTACGAAAGGAAGGTTGTCTACTGGGAGCGGCGTCTCGTTCACCAGCTGAGAGTAATGGTAAGGGAGGTTAAGGGTAGAGCGGTCATCGCTGTGGATGCATCGGGCTTCGAACCCTCGGGTGAGACGACCTCGCAGGGTGCAACCCTACGAATTGCGCGCCGTATCGAAGTTATGGCTAAGTATGAGGGCGCATACCTTCGGAAAACGAGGGTTGAGGGTGAGCGATGCCCGTTGTGCGGAGGTCTCGGTGTACGATACCCGCAGCGGGGGAAGGGGGGAAGGATTCGGGTTTACTACGGTTGCGGAGAATGTTACGTGTACTGGGATCGAGACTACGGAGCGTCTTTCGGTGCGGTATTGGCTGTAGTGCCGGAGGCCGCTTCGCAACTGAGAACTTGGCTGCGAGGCCACCCCCTGGCGCTAGCTCGCAATCTCGAGATCCCCAGTGCTGCCCGCTAGAAATAGTTGCGTAGTGATAGCTTCCTCGCGTTCCTGAAGGGAGGGTCAAGAGTCACGCCGTTCTGTGTACGATGGCTTGAGCGCTTAGTGCGGAACCTGGAAGAATTGCCTGGCAGTGCACATGTTGTAGGCTCCCTCGTTTTTTAATTAGCGTCAAACGTAAAAGGTGGCTGCACGACGGGAGGCGCGAGCCCCCTTGCTGAAGTGCTTCGATAGGATCGTGGTTCACGACGTTAGAGTGGGCGAGATGGGGTTCTCAGCCACCTACACGCTTGAGATGGAGGGGGTGAGGAAGAGCTAC
>JAVYQJ010000005.1:0-76279 GCA_038731975.1 Thermofilaceae archaeon
GGCCTTACGCCGGGCACTCCGTTCACCCTCGCAAGCTCGATGTACTTCAACGCCTCCCGCTCCTCCTCGGGCGTGGAGAACACCATCAGCTCTCCCGGCCAGCGAGCCGGGATTTCGAGCTCCTTAATCCACTCCCTCCAAAGGCGGTTACCCTCTACGCAGAGCTTCGCGCGGAGCGGGTGGACCCTCGGATCCTCCTCGTGTCCGGGGTGGATGATCGAGGTGTTAGCCTTGCTAACCCCCCAGCCGACGTCCGGCATCCTCTCGATCAGAGTGACTTCGAAGCCCTCGTACGCGCTGAGCACCCTGGCGATGGAAGCACCTACTACGCCCGCGCCAACGATCGCGACCTTCACTCAACCACCTAGTAGCCGTAGGCCCAGGGCACCTCCTTTGCCCAGCCGAGAGCCCTCTGGACGGCCGCTCTCCAGCCCCTGTAGAGGCGCTCTCGCGTCTCAGGGTCCATCCTCGGCTCAAACACGCGCTCAGCCCTCCAGTTCCTCCGCACCTCGTCGAGGCTGCTCCAGAAGCCGACCGCGAGGCCGGCCAGGTAGGCTGCGCCGAGCGAAGTGGTCTCGAAGACCACCGGCCTCACGACCCTGACGTTCAGGATGTCGGCTTGGAACTGGAGGAGGAAGTCGCTCCTCGCGGCCCCGCCGTCGGCCTTGAGGACGGTGATCTCCCTGCCCGTGTCGGCCTTCATAGCCTCCACAACGTCCCTGGTGAGGTACGCGATGGCTTCCAGAGCCGCGCGGGCGATGTGCTTCCGCTCCGTCCCCCTCGTGATCCCGATGATCAAACCCCTCGCGTAGTGGTCCCAGTAGGGCGCGCCCAGCCCGACGAAGGCCGGGACGAAGTAGACTCCGCCCGTATCGGCCGCCGCCTCTGCGAGCGGGTTGATCTCGGCTGAAACCTCGATGATCTTGAGGCCGTCTCGCAGCCACTGTATCGCGGCGCCGGTGATGAAGATGCTCCCCTCCAGCGCGTACACGGCCCTGCGGGGCTCCATCGAGTAGAAGACGGTTGTGAGCAACCCGTGCCTCGACGGCACGGGGCTCGCGCCCGTGTTCATCAGGAGGAAGTTCCCGGTCCCGTAGGTGCACTTCACGTCACCCACGTCGAAGCCCGCCTGGCCGAAGAGAGCCGCCTGCTGGTCGCCCGCGTCCCCCGTCACAGGCACTGAGGCCCCGCCCAGGAGCGCTGAAACCTCGGGGCCCGTGTACCCGTACACCTCCCTATCGCTGGAGGGTCTGGGCAGTGGGAGCATCTCCTGCGGTATGCGGCCCTGGAGCTCGAGTAGTTCGCTGTCCCAGTCGAGCTTCCTGATGTTGAAGAGCATCGTCCTCGAAGCGTTGCTGTAATCGGTCACGTGCGCCCCACCGCGCTCGGGGGTCATGACGTCCCTGGAGCCGCGCGTCAGGTTCCACACGATCCACGTGTCGATCGTGCCGAACACGAGCTCCCCCTTCTCGGCCCTCTCCCGAGCCCCCGGGACGTTGTCTAGGATCCACCAGAGCTTCGTGCTGGAGAAGTAGCAGTCGGGGACGAGCCCGCTCTTCTCCCTGATCAACTCAAAGCAGCAATCCCTCAAGCGGTCGACCTGCGGAGCCGTCCTGCGATCCTGCCACACGATCGCGTTGTAGACGGGCTGGCCCGTCCTCGCGTCCCACACGACCGTCGTCTCCCGCTGGTTTGTGACGCCGATAGCCGCGATCTCCCTAGCGTCGATCCTGGCCCTCTCCAAAGCCTCCTTTACAACCAGCTTCACCTTCTCCCAGATCTCGAGCGGGTTATGCTCAACCCAGCCCGGCCTCGGGTAGATTTGCGCGTGCTCGCGGTAAGCCCAGCCACCGGGCACGGGCAGCCCATCAGCGTTAAAGATCATGGCGCGAGTACCGGTCGTCCCCTGATCTATCGCGAGAACGTACTTACCTTCGCGCATAGGGCTCGCAAGCGGGAACTCTAAAGTGTAGGTATAAAAGGTGTGCCACAGCTAAACATGCTTAAGCTTCGCGAAAGTTTCGCCCCTCGTGGTAACCCACTTTAAAGCCCGCCGCGCCGCATACCACGCCGGGCAGGGAAGACCGAGCTAAGAGGCCCGACGATGCGCTGCCAAGCCTCTTAGCCCGGGTAAACCCTCGGGCGAAGGCTCGGGGGTTAACTCGAGCTGGGAGGCCTGGCAACGCACCGCCGGAACCTCCTAGCTCGATCTTCCCTGCCCGGCCGCCTTCTCAACCTTCAGCAAGGTAAATAGGCCAGTCATACCCAGAGTGATCATGAGCGGACAGCGGCCCACGGTTATCGTTTCGAGGGACATCCTGGACAAGTGGATCGCTACAGACCCCTTTGTCGCGCTAGTCGTGAGGGAGCTTGAAGGCGATGAGGAGGTTTCCGCGCTCCTCGAGATGAGCAACATAAACGCGGTTAAGCGGCTCGGCTACAACGACCACGGGCCGGTTCACGCGCGGATCGTCGCTGGGACCTCGATCGAGCTCATGCAGATTCTCCACCAGCGCGGCATACGCTTCACATCGATCGAGCACGGGACTGCGAGGAGCCTGGACGAAGTGAAGCTGATCCTGCTCCTAACGAGCTACCTCCACGACATCGGGAACGCCGTGCACCGCCACTTCCACGAGGCCATCGGCAGCTCGCTGGCGAAGGACATCGTTGACAGGCTGCTAGCGAAGCTGCTGCCGCGCCCGCTCCGCCAGCGCGTCCTGATCAGGCAGGAGATCCTCTCCGCCATACACTCCACGGCGATGGACGTGCCGGCTCTAACGCTGGAGGCGAGCATCGTCAAGCTCGCGGACGGCTTGGACATGTCGGAGGGCCGGGCCCGCATCCCCTACAAGATGGGTAAGGTGGACATGCACTCCCTATCCGCGCTGAACGTGAAGCGGGTTGAGATTTCCCCCGGGGACGGCGTACCCATCGTTGTATCCATACACTTCAAAGACATGGCCGGCTTCTTCCAGGTTGAAAGAGTCCTGCTGCCCAAGCTGGAGGGAGGGAAGCTGAAGGGGCTAGTAAAAATAGAGGCTTACGATCAGACCGGCAAGCTCGTGACGAGCATCATGTAGCGCTTTCAGGGGACATAGAAGGCTCTGAACTTCGGTATCACGTTCACCAGCAGATCGTAGATGCCGGCTAGGAGGTAGCCGGATCCCAGCCCCCAGCAGAGGCCTGCAGCCACGTAGGAGGCGTACTCCTCGTACCTCCTAGCGCCGAAGATCCTGATGCCCAGGTACTTGGCGATGAGCGCCGCGAGGGATGCGCTCCACATGTAGTGCGGCAGCCAGAGGGTTGCGGCGAGCGCTGTGGGGTTAATGATGAACCAGGCGAAGCGCATCCGGAGGAATTGTATCGAAAAGACGGTAGCGATGCCGAGGACGGCCAGCAGAGCGTGGTACCAGAAGGGCATCTCGAGTAGAGTGGCGTGGTAGGTTAACCCTCTCACCCCCTGATCCAGCGCCATGTCAACCGCCCAGGCGTTGTAGATGTAGTTCAATCTCGCGTAGCCGCCGACGTGGTGCATCCACCATGTGCTGACGAACATGCCGAGCGGCCAACCAACCACCGCGACGGCTAGCAGAAGGATGAGCACATCGTTCAGGTTCGCGTTGAGGTCGCGAGCCCACTTGTACGTGTGCGCGACCCAGCCCATGTTGTAGGGTATCTGCCTGTACGCGGCTCCGCTCCCGTGCACTACGAGGGCCATGTTCTGGATGTAGAGGGCTTGGTTGCTCTGAGCCGGCACGCTGGCCCACGCGCCTATAGAAGCCCCCACCGGCCAGATCAGCAGGTAGTATGTCTCCATCGTGGGAGGATGCCACCAGATTTCGGCGTAGTACCTTACGATGGAGATCTGCCAGAGGATGAAGAGGATGAAGAAGTAGACCATCATTACGGGGTTCGCGCCAGCCGCAGTCCACAAAGCCAGCCAAACGATGAAGAGGCCAGCAAACAAGTAGAGCAGCTGCTTGACCGGGAGCTCGGATTCGCCCTTCAGCAGCCGTGGGAGCGTCCTTCTCGCCTCCCAGAGCGTCAGCAGCCCCAGCCCGAGCGTTAACCCTATTGAGCCGAACTCGGCCATGGGGAAGGGAGGTCTCATACCGAACCATATGTGGGCCTGGCTCTCAACGTCGGGCGCGTACGGCAGGAGGCCGAGCCTCACACCCACGGTGGTGTAGACCACGTAGAAGATGAACCACACGATCAGCGGTGTGATCAGGACGTCGTACGGCAGCAGCGTCATGAGGATCGCCTGGTGGATTATGAAGACCGTGAAGAAGCAGGCACCCGGCAGCACGGTCGCAGTGTACTGGTGGAGGGGGATGGGGATTTCGCCCCACAAAGCTGCTCCCAGGATGGGGACAATGGGTAAAACCTCCATCACCATCGGGATTACCGAGAGGAAGACAGCTCCAACGGCGAATGAGATCCAGAAGACCTTCACTCTGACGTCTGAGAGGTCGAAGAGCTTCGACTTGTACTTCCCCTTCGACTCAACCCACGTGCCGGCGTTCGTGAGCAGAACGGTGGCTGGGACGCTCATCGGGTAGACGAGCCTCTCGACCTCAACCGTCTGGGGGCCTATGACCGCATAAACGAGCGTGATGATCATCGCTGTGGTTACGACAAGCCATAGGCCCCAGTAGACGGTGGACGGCAGCCAAGCACTCCACTCGACGACTTCCCCCGGGATGAGCCCCCTCCAAGCCCTCTCGACCAGCCTTAGGTCCTTCGGCGCGATGAGGGACGGTGTAAGATCCCAGCACCAGGCGCGGACCGCTGGGTCAGCTAACGCTCTGACCCTGAACGTCTCGACGAGGGAGATGATGTCGCCCCAACCTTCCCCGCCGGCACCGGTGATCATGAACGCTTTGCCAGCCGCGTACCACAGAGGCAGTAGCAGCAAGAGCAGCTGCGCGGGGCGGAGCCTAAACCTGGGCGATATCCTGCCGAGCGCCTCGAGGAGCAGGAGGATGTAGATGGGCCCTATGAACCATCCTCTAATGACACCCGAGATCGATACCACGACAGCGCACACTAGCTGGGATACGACAATCAGGAGGATAACGGCTACAAGGATGGGCGGTGTTAGAATGCGTTCAGCTCTAACTTCAACCTTTTCTCCCACAACCAAAGCGCTAAGTAGTTTTATTTATGTTTATCTATCAGTCTTTATATTGGTATTTTTAGCTCAGAAGCCCTTTGCACAATAAGCGCAAAATGGCTGCTTTCGAACGTTGTAGCTACGCGGTTGCAGCGATCGTTTTAATCAATCAAGTCTACAGGCCTATCAACAGTAAAAGGTCAACCATACCGGACCTCGACGTTTCTGACTAGTGCTAAACCTGAATAGTGACAAGATCCCTGTGGGCAGAATTATTCTGAAAAATCGAGAAAAAAGTATCAACCCGAAGGTTACACCCGTTCCTTTTCAGCATTTCCCTTTCTCATCCTCTTGTAACCGAGGAAACCGGCTGCACCCACGATCGCCAGCGGTGAAAGACCGATCAAAGCCGTGATAATGGCGTAAACTATGGAGAAAAGCAGGCTTAGCGCGTTCGCTACCGCGGGTGTAGGATCAAACGTGGGGAACTGGATGATGGGTTTTACTTCCTTTGGTGGAGCCTCGATGTAGACGTAGATCGTGGAGTACTCGATCATCCTCTCCAAGTTCTTGAGTTGCGCAGCGTAGACCTCAATCTGCGCTCTCACTCTCCAAAGGCACTCCTCAACCTTCGGCATCTCCTCCACATTCTTCGCTCTCTCGAGCATTTGGAGGAGCCTCTGCTCCAGCGCTAGCGAAGCGTTCAACCTGGCTTTCAAATCCACGTAATCCTCGGTCACATCCCTAGCAAACGTTCTCAACTCAACTACTTCACCCAGCTTCTTAACTTCCTCCAAGGCTTCATCGAAGCGTTCACTGGGTACTCTGAGGACAGCATAACCTCCGTCCTCCCTCACGTTCGTTTCACCCACGTATCCGCCGAGCATGAGAGCTGCTCCAGCCAGTTCCTCAGCCACGCGTTTAACAGCTCCCTCGCCTACTCGAAGCCTTACAAACCCCTCCAAGATCACTTTCCTACCCTCAGGGATCGAGTACGATACTTCAGAGCCACCGCTTCCCAAGGATTCACTAGCCCCTTTCGATGCTAGCGTACTGTAGCGTTCGCTATCTGTGGGCAGTGCTATGGGCGCCGAAGTTTGGGCGGTAACCCCGAACCTTCCCGGGAGAAGCTGGCCGACGCAAACTCCCAGGATGAAGATGCCTAAGGCTGAGAGCAGAACTGCAATCCACCTCAATCTAGGCTTTTTCAAACCTATCTGCTGCGGTATCCAGTAAAAACCGAAGCATGTAAACGGGCTGTTCAATAAGCTGGACGTGTGAACTTTTAGAAAATTGGCTATTAGAAGCATAAGGAAAAATTTTTGTTAATAATAATTATTTTCCTAAACATTATAGGTGTTTTCCTAAGAGTTCTTTTAAGATAAAAGTTTAAAAGGAAGGTATTGCAGATGTTATTGATGGTGGATAGGGTAGCCCGATACGTGCTGTGCATCCTGCTACTCCTCTGCTTGGCCGTAGGCTCAGGATCAGCTCTTCCTGAGAGGATCGTTCAGGAGGGCTTTCTGGTGGTCGGTAGGGAGGGCGACTATGCGGTTTTCAACGACATCCTCGTCGTTAACAGCAGCGTCTACATTGGTGGGTGTACCGGGAAGTTCGGAAACAACGTTTGGACGCTTTTGAAGCTCGATGAAGGCGGGAGCTTATCCTCGTACTTATCGGAGGAGGGAGGCATGATCGTCAGCCTCGCCTTTGATGGCTCGAGGATATACGCTGCGGGTTTCCTTGAACATGATACACTTCCGAAGACGACAGGCTTCCTAGCTGCGTTCACTCTTAACCTTGAGAGGCTCTGGGAGAGGGAGTGGGTGGGGTCCCCTGTATTCAGTGAGTTTAAGGGCGTTTACGTGAGGGGGGATCGGGTTTACGTTGTCGGAGAGGCGTACTACTCGGGCGACCGAGGCTTCGATGTAGTAGTCCAAAAGTATGATAAGGAGGGCTCCCTCCTATGGGAGAACACACTCGTCGCGAGTGGTCATCAGGAAGCCGAATCCCTCGTCGTGAGTACCGGGAAGATTTACGTTGCAGGTTCAACATCGCCATACATCTCGGGAGGGAACGTTGACGGGTTGGTGGTTGTAATTGATGAGAGTAGCGGTCTAGTCGAAACCAGGGTTTGGGGAGGAGAGGGGAATGACTTCTTCAAGAGCATCGAGCTTGATGGTGCAATGTACGTGTGCGGTTTCACGGATTCCTATGGAAAGGGGGGATTCGATGGAGTACTGCTTAAGCTCGACCTGAGGGGGGAGGTTATCTGGTGGAGGACTTTCGGGAACGCTGGGGGTGATTCTTTCATCGATCTCGCTCTTCACGAGGGCGAGATCCATGTCGTTGGGCACACGACCGTAAATGGGAGCATGCTCCCAGTTTACCTCCAGTACAGCTTCGATGGGACTCTGCTCGGCTCCTGGACCCTTCCTGCGGGCAACCAATCGACTTGGACGAGTGTCTACCCCGCAGGCGGTTCAATCCACCTGGCTGGAAACCTGGGGAAGAGCCCCTTCCTAGTCAATGGAATCTACGCACGCTATGCGACACGCTACGTGCTGACTGTGAATTTCCCCGGCGACGGTTTCTGGGCGGCTCTAGACAATGAAAACAAGACTGGGCGAAGCGTAAGCTTTGAAACTTCGAGTGTTGAACGTAGGCTTGAGGTAACGGCCCGCGTTAATTATGGGGGGACTCGGCTAGTTTTCGACGGATGGAGCGATGGTGCGCGTGATAACCCACGCCCAGTGAAGGTGGTGAAGGATACCGTCCTAAACGCCACGTATAGAGTCGAGCACTACGTGACCGTGAGGAGCGAGTACGGGAAGCCTTCGGGTGAAGGGTGGTACGCCGAAGGATCGATTGCAACGGTATCAGTGGAGCCGAGTATCGCTACCGAGAGCTTCTTCGTCAACTACGTTTTTGAAGGATGGTACGAGAACGGAAGGAAGGTTTCGGCAACTCCCACCTTCTCCTTCGTGGTCATGAATCCCACGGTCCTTAAGGCCGGATGGAGAATGGAGCTCAATCTAGCACTGATAGTCCTCCTGCTTTCCGTCCTTTTGCTCGCGCTACTCCTACTCTTCCTGCTCATCCTGGAAAGGAGGGAGAAAGGGAGAGGTAGGCAGGCTTCTCGCAGGCACGGCCATTGAGGCTAGGGGCTGCTTCAATCCTTGCAGGAGCGCAGTAGAGCAGCGATTGCCGGCACCTCTCTCACCCCCTCCTCATGTACGATACCCCATGCGTGGTGTATTCTATGCACCTCGAGGGGCTCGAAGAGGCCTCCGAAGGCTGCGTGCAGGGCTCTTTCCAGAGCTTTGTGGCTTTTAACGTGCGGCTCCTCGTCGAACTCGAGCAGTAGGAGGCCTTTCGGCTTGAGAACTCTGTGCAGCTCTCTAGCGTACAGCTTCCGGTTCGAGATGAAGGTGAAGGCGTAGGAGTCGAGGATCCCATCGAAGCTGGAGTCGGGGAAGGGGAGGTGGAATTCCGCTGTAGCTCTAACCCTTTCGCAGCAAGCGCCCAGGAGGAGGAGCGGCTCGATAGCCACGTCGAGGGCTACAACCTCCACTCCCTGCATCGCGAGGGGGATTGTGTTACGGCCGCTCCCGCAGCCCACCTCGAGTACCCTGCCCCAGCCACCCAGCGCACCCACCAGGAGCCCCAGTCTCGGGGAGGGGGCGCCCCTATTCTGCAGCGCATCGGCGTGCGACTTCCACGCGTGCATGAGGGGCGGCTGCGCAGGCAGGCACGCTTAAAGGTTACGGTGTCTCTGCTCGCACTTCCAAACCCGTGAGCCTGGTGAAGGCTTCAGCTCTCCTCTCCAGCCTCTCGAGCGGCAGGGCCCAGGCCTCGGGGCTTAGGAGCAGGACGAGCTCTGAACCTCTCAGCTCAGCCCCGTAGTAGAAGCCCTCACCCCTATACGCGTTTTCGAAAGTATCGGCTAGCCTCACAGCGGAGGCCACTAGTTGCGCGTTGAACCCCAGCTCACTCAAGCTTGGGTCGGCGAGGAGGTCTGTTTCATCCTCGTGGTGGTAAATAGCCTTAGAAACGATCTCGCGGTCCCACGCTCGCTCTGACTCCCAGAGCCTCTGGGCGAACTCTGCTCCAACCGACGGGTGCTCCCCACCCCCCGATAGGACCCGGCCGACATCGTGAGCCAGGCCGGCCACGTAAGCGTTGAGCAGGTCTCCGCGTGAAACGCCGAACCTGTCGGTTACGGCCTCCAGGACGTCCAGAGCTACTCCAGCGACTGTTGAGGCGTGAACCCCGTAAGCGCTCCAGTAGCTGAGAGCCCCCCTCTTAACCCTCCTTAGGTGGTTGACGAGCCTCGCCACCAGATCAACTCCGATGACGTCCCTCGCCCTGAAGAACCACCTGAACGCGAGCGACTGGGACGGCGTCTCGCCGACGAACCCGAGTCTGGACAGCCTCTGCCTAGCGTCGTTCCGCGAGATTCGCTCCCTCAACCCCAAAATCATCGCGACCGTAACGCCGCTCCGACCGATGCCGCCCCGGCAGTGGACGAGAACCTTCTCACCGCGCTTCAACCTCTCGAGGACGGGTAGGGCGACGTCCACCAGCACGCTTTCGAACGCCGTGTAGGAGAAGTCGGGTATCGGGTATTCAAGCCTCTCGACGCCGGGCGGCACGGCGTAGCTGCACTCGCCCTCCGTTAGATCGACCACCAGGGCTACCCCTCTTCTGGCGAGGGCTTCAATGAGCTCCGTGTCGGGGCATGAGGACCAGTAAAGGTTTCCCAGCTCCCTAAGCCGAACCATGCACTCCCTTCCTCCATCAAGATAAAGAGAGTTTTGCTTAAAGCATTTTAGCAACCGTGCGCCTACTCGCCCGTGAGCTCGCTCGCTGAGCGCGAGTTCTCGAGTATAGACCCTCTCGAGCTTCTCAATAGACTAGAGCCGAGGGATCAGGTCGAGAGGCTCCTCAAGATACCCAGCAGGAGGCTCCACGCTGATGTTGCATACGTAGCGGCGCTGGCTGAGCCGAGCCGAATCTTCGTGCACACGGGCTCGCCTGAGGATAGGGCATACGTGAGAAGGAGGGCTCTTGAGAACCGCGAGGAGTTGCCATCGAGAGTACCGATCCACACCGTGCACTTCGATGGGCCGCACGACCTGGCTCGGGATAAGGTCAACACTCGCATTTTGACGACCGGTGGAGCGCGGGTTCCGCTGCTCAACTCGCTTGAACGTGAGGAGGGGCTGCGCGAGATAGCGGAGCTGGTGAAGGGGGCGATGCGGGGGAGGGAGATGTTCGTAGCGTTTTACCTCTACGGGCCCCGCAATTCGCCCTTCTCGCTGTACGGGGTCCAGATCACCGACTCCGCCTACGTCGTGCACAGCGAGGACATCCTCTACCGCAGCTGCTACGAGGATTTCATCGAGCGAGGAGGGGAGCTAGAGTACATGCTCTTCGTCCACGCCGCCGGGGAGAGGGACGAGAACGGTTGGAGCAGGAACTTTGAGCGCAGAAGGATCTACATCGACTTGGAGGGGAACGCTACCTACAGCGTCAACACCCAGTACGCGGGCAACACGGTCGGACTGAAGAAGCTCGCCCTCCGGCTCGCGGTCTACAAGGGGTACAGGGAGGGGTGGCTCGCGGAACACATGTTCATAATCGGGATGCGCAACAGCAGCGGCGGAGTAACCTACTTCACCGGAGCCTTCCCAGCGGGCTGCGGTAAGACAGCGACCGCCATGATTGCGGACACCGTCGTGGGCGACGACCTGGCGATTATCAGGGACGTCGACGGCGTCGCTCGGGCCATCAATCCTGAGGTTGGGATGTTTGGGATCATAGACGACGTTAACCCGGTGGACGACCCGGATCTCTACGCGATCCTCACCGACTCGAGCGCCGAGATAATCTTCGCTAACGTCCTCCTGACAGATGATGGAGAGGTGTGGTGGCGGGGGAAACCCTGCGAACCGAAAAGAGGTTTAAACTACGCAGGCCCCTGGTGGCCCGGCATGCGAGACGAGACCGGCAGGGAGGTGCCGCCTTCGCACCCCAATGCCCGCTTCACTGTAAGCATCCGCCACCTCCGCACGCTGGACCCAGCGATCGACGACCCAATGGGAGTGCCCGTCTCGGGCTTCATCTTCGGCGGGAGGGACCCCGATACGTGGCCGCCCGTTCAGGAAGCCTTCAACTGGTTCCACGGGATCGTCACGATGGGGGCTTCGCTCGAGTCGGAGCGCACTGCCGCCGTTCTAGGGAAGACTGGTGAGCTCGAGTTCAACCCCTTCGCCATCCTCGACTTCCTCTCGATATCGCCGGGAGCCTTCCTAGAGCTCCACTTCCGCTTCGCCTCGAAGCTGAAGGCCACGCCGAAGGTTTTCGCTGTCAACTACTTCCTTCGGGGGAGGGACGGCCGGTACCTGGCGGAAAAGAGGGACAATAGGGTCTGGCTGAGGTGGATGGAAATGCGCTGCAACGCCCAGGTCGATGCACTCCAGGCGCCCACAGGCCGCATCCCGATCTACGAAGATCTCCGCGCACTCTTCGACAGGGAGCTGGGGAAGAGCTTCAGCGAGGAGCTGTATAGCGAGATGTTTGCCATCAGGCTTCCGCAGTACATGGCGAAGATCGAGAGGATCATGGCAATCTACCGGCGGATCCCCGACACCCCCTCACGGTTTTTCGAGCTTATGAGGGAACAGTACTTGAAGCTCAAGGAAGCCCGCAGCCGCTACGGGGAAAGGATTGACCCGTTCAAGCTGGATAAAGCATGAACTAAAGGATTTAAAAAAGGTACTTTAAAAGAGCGGCGATGATGGAGCTCGCAACAATAATCGGGCTTGTGATCGGATGGCTGGTATCGGGCGTCGCAGTCTGGCTGGCGCTGAAATTGTTCCCCGGAAGGCAGAAGCGGGAGAGCTTTGGTGGAGCTCTGCTGACCGCGCTGGTCGGTGCTGTAATCTTCGGAGTCTTCGCGATGCTCAAGATACCCTTCGGGACCATCATTGCGATTGTGGTCTGGCTGTACGCGCTCAAGAAGATCCAGAACGTGGGCTGGCTCGGTGCCGCTGTGCTGGCGGTGCTGATCTACATCATTAACGCGATTCTGGGCCTCTTCCTACCGACCATCCTTTAGGCTAAGCTCGGCGAGAGCCTCAGCGAACCCCGACCTGATGATGGAGACGGCCAACACGGCCAGAAGTAGCGAAAAGATTCGGGAAAGGGCTAGGACGGTGTTTTTACCAGCTTTTTCTAGTATCAAGCCGCTCGCGCGCAGTATGGCGTAGGCTGCCAAAGTGTTCAACACAATGCTGGCCAGCGTGGGTGCCGTGCCGTAGACTCTCGATAGGTAAATGACTGTGTACAGGCTGCCGGGGCCCGCGAGGAGCGGCGTAGCCATGGGCACGACGGCCACCTGCTCGCTCCTGAGAGTCTCCGCCTCGATCCTCCCAAAAATGCCGAAGAGAGCGATTAGGAGCAAGACGAGGCCTCCAGCGATCCGGAAATCGGCCATGCTGACGCCGTAGTAGTCCAGGATAGCACCGCCAGTCAGGGCGAAGGTGAGGAGCATTATCGACGCGATTACTATCGATTTCGTGAAGATCCGGTTCCGCTCTGCCTCGCTTAGCGTTGAGGTCAAAGCGTAGAAGATCGGCACGTTCCCGACGGAGTCGAGCACGATGAATAGCATCGCGAAAGAGTCCCAGAGCTGCTTCAGGTCAATCATGGAGCAGCAGCCAACACGGAGGGTTAATATCTGTGCCTTCCCGCTTTCTCAGGGTATGTTCCTGTCCCGGAAGCTCTGGTACAGCGAGAAGGAGTGCGAGGTCTGCGGCAGGCGGTCTAGGTTGATATCGGAGGCCATCGGCGTCTGCCTCGAGTGCCTCAGGAGCGACCCGAAGGCCGTCGAAGTTCCGCTGGAGAAGCACGCGCGCGAGCGCATTGAACTGGGTTTGCCGCCCAAACCGCCCCGCGACACAAAGGGGCGTCCATGCGGCATCTGCGATTTGAACTGCTGCATCCCCGAGGGTGGAGTGGGGTTCTGCGGGCTTGTCAGGAACGAGGGGGGCAGGCTGATTTACCTGTCGGGGCAGCCGAAGTCCGCGGTCCTCGAGTACTACTACGACCCGCACCCCACCAACTGCGTTGCCTTCTGGTTCTGCCCGGGGGCTACGGGCAGCGGCTACCCGAAGTACGCCGTTAAGCCGGGCTGCGAGAAAGGCTACGTGAACCTAGCCGTCTTCTACGGGGCTTGCAACCACAACTGCGCCTTCTGCCAGAACTGGTTCTACCGCAGCTGCACTCTATCCGCGAGCCCAAAGGTAGGCGTGGAAACCCTGCTCGCAGCCGCGCTTGACAGGAGGGTGACGTGCGTCTGCTTCTTCGGCGGCGACCCTGCGCCGCAGGTTCTCCACGCTCTCCACTTCTCCAGCCTCCTCAGCCAGAGGGCGGGGGGCAGAGTCATGAGGATCTGCTGGGAGTCGAACGGGCACTTCAGCCCCAGGGTGCTACCGAGGGTCATCGAAGTTTCGCTGAAATCCGGCGGAATCGTAAAGTTCGATTTAAAGGCTTGGACCCCCAGCGTCTACAAAGCCCTCACCGGCGTCGATTTGGGCTCAGTGTACGAGAACGCGCGAACCGTGGCTAAAGCGGCTGCCGAGAGGCCTGAAGTGCCGCTGTTCACAGCAAGCACTCTCCTCGTGCCGGGCTACATTGATGAGGAGGAGGTACGCGGGATTTCGCGCTTCCTAGCCTCCCTCTCTCCCGAAATCCCCTATAGTCTGCTCGCCTTCCACCCCGATCACAGAATGCTGGATTTACCGCCCACCAGTAGAGCTCACGCGGAGAGAGCTCTCAAGGTCGCTAAGGAGGAGGGGCTCGTGAACGTGAGGATCGGAAACCCGTGGCTTCTCGCTAACTACTATTAAACTCTCCGCAATACTTTTAAAGAATAGTTTACCATAGCTTCGATGGCGGGAAGAAGCGTTTATTTCGCAGTTGCTTTGCTAGCAATCCTTAGCGCCTCTCTCCTGCTGCCAGTGCTGGCGGCACCGGAGATCAACATAGATGGAGATGTTAGCGATTGGGACGCCGCAGGAATTCAGCCGGCCTACGTCGACAAGCTGGGTGACACGCAACCATGGTCGAAGGACCCGAAGATCGTCGGTGTTGGATCAACAGCTGAGCCCCCCGAGAAGGTGGAGGCGAACGATAAGTGCAGGGATCTGAAGGCGATATACTTCTACGCTGACGAAGATTGGATCTACATCCGCCTTGACGTCAACGAGCTGTACGAGGGGTGGTGCGTACCGAGCCAGAAGTACCACGAAGGGAGGCCCGTGGCCTACCCGTACCCCAACGTAAGCGCCTACCACATCTACTTCAGGGTTCCAGGCGCTGTAATATCCCCGCAGAGCTCCGCCGCTGGAGCCAGCGATACCAGCTTTGGCGACTACGCTTGGCACTTCAATATCCAGTTCGATGCAGCATGCTATCCTGATGGAACCTACGCGGCTCCCTTCCTGCAGTGGCCCGACTGGTCCGGCGTCTCCGTTTCGGGCGACGTAGGGTCTTTCGCCGTCGATTTGAAGAGGAGCGCATTCGAGATGAGGATCAGCAGAAAGTTCCTCGAGGATAAGCTAGGGACGAAGCTCGGTAAAGTCTACGTGTTCGTAGCTTCCGCGAAGCCGGGCGAACCGATAGGGGCTTGGGGCGAGTGGGCTCATACCTTCGACCCCGATGATCCCGGCGGCCCCGGCGAGGGTGTAGGAGGCAGCGACTTCGCCGACTACATGCCGGATGACTCTCTGGACGTTAGGACGGGAACGGTGAGGGGACCGTTGATCGAAGTCGATCTATCGCCACCGGCTCCCCCGGCTCCGCCCGCGCCACCCGCGCCCCCAGGCCCACCCATGGAGCTGATTGCTGCAGCGGTTGCAGTAGTCGTCATAGCAGTAGTAGTGGCGGCTCTATTCTTACTCCGTCGGAAGAAAAAGTAAATAGCGCTCTTTTTCCTCTTTTTCTTTTCCTTCCCTCTCGAAGAAGGGGACCAAGTTTATAGGGGTTTGCCAACCGGCCCCTAGGGCGTTCTTGAGCTTGAAGAGAGCAGCTCTCGATGCTGGCGTTAGGACCGAGGTTGCTCCTCTCGCTCGTGTGGAAGGGGGGAGGGCCTACAGAGCTGACGTGGACTCGCGGGCTACAGTGATTATCCTTGACACCGACAGCGGGCTGAGGATGGCCTGCGAACCCGAAATCGTCGGAACTAGGCTGGAAAGGGAAGCGCTTCAGGCGGCTAGAGCGGCGGCAGCGATCATCGCTAAAACGGCTGGCAGCAGGGAAGTCGCATTCCTACACGTTTTGAGGGCGTCAATGGGGTACAGGCTCCACGAAGCGTTGAAGGAGGGTGGCTTTCGCCTCGCCGAGGCCTATGTGAGAGTCCGCTACCCCGGGTATTCGACGGGGTGCCACGAGGGCAGGAAAGCTGAGGTGGTTTACGCGGATCTGGGGGGAGTTTCGCGAGAGAGGGTTTTGGTGGTGGCCGACACCGTGGCTACGGGCGAGTCCCTCGCAAGAGCCTTAGCGTACTTCCTCCCGGCGGTCGAGGCGAAAGGGGCGCGCGTTAGAGAAGTTCACGTCTACGGCTTCCTCGCGGAGGAAGGTGTAAGGAGGGTGAGCGCCGAGCTGGAGGAGTTGGGGGTGGAACGGATTTTCTTCTACGCGCTGCAGGATTTGGCGGCTCTAGCATCGAACAAGTACGATATGTTGCTGTACGGTCCCGATATTCCCGCCTACAAGTCCGGCAAGCTCGTATCGCTCGGCGGCATAGTGGCGGAGGAAACGCTGGAGAGGATGCTGCCCCACTACTTCCCCGGGATGGACCAGCCGGGAGACTGGAGCGAGCGGCAGTGCCTCCTCTTCAACGGTGGTGGCTTCGAGGAGGGGAGGATAGGGGAGCACCTGGAAAGGAGCTTGAGAGCGCTCGATGAGCTCCACGAGGCCGTGCGTGCGTTCCCGTGGTACCGGGAGGAACTCGAAGGGGTCTACGAGAAGCGCCGCAAGGGCCTTCTAGCGGCGATCCTCAGTGGGGAGTACTGCTCTCAAGGGAGGAGGCTTTAGAGGCAGGTTGGAATGTAGCGACAGGCTCTGCAGATCCTACCAATCGCCATGTGAAGGTTCCAAACGGAGTCGGAGGAGCCTCTCAGGTAGATCACTTCGACGCAGCAGCCGCCCCTCGAGTGGAAGTGGGATCGACTGAGCACGAGCGAGCCACTGCTTTCTAGGAGCTTGTCGACTTCTTCCTTGGCCTCAGCCGGGTAGCTGGCAACGAGTACTCCCTCGCACTCGTGCTCCCTCTCGAAGTGGATCCTCTCCATCAGGTACTCTCTCGTAGCCAGCGAGATCAGGCGGGATCTGTCCGCTCCGATAGCTTTGGCAGCTCTATCGAGTTCCTCGAAGAGGTCCTTGTCAAGCGAGATACCGAACCTCCTCTTCCTCGTCATCGCCGCTCACTGAGGAGGAGAGATAGCACGTACATGGCGAGTAGGGTGAAGCCCATCATCGCTGCTGGAGCAGCGTTGAGGATCCGAGAGAGGAGGAGGCCGATCAACCCGGCCGCTACCGAGCTGGCCACGCTGACAGTGAAGAACTCCCTCGCGCTCCTGGCGACCTGCGCGGCCAACGCGCTGGGCAGGAGAAGAGCCACGTGCTCCACGACGAAGCCGACGGATCTTAAGAGGCTAACCGACGTGACGGTCAGCAGAGTCGCGAGGAGGTAGTTGTGCAGCTTTACTCTCAAGCCCGATGCTGCGGCGAACTCGCTGTCAAGCCCGATGAGCATCTCCTGCATCAAGAGGAGCCTCGACGCGATGAAAGTCGCCGCGCCGATGGCAGCCGTCAAGAGCGCGTCATCCCACGTGGTCAGGAGAGGGTCGCCGAGGATGTAGGACCAGAGGCTGACCCTCACGGGGACGCTGGTGAGCACGTAGTATATAGCTGCGACGCTGCCCGCCGCGGTGAACGCGACGAACACCGACGTGGCGCTATCCTCGCTAACGCCCCGGTGGATCAGGTGGATGAGGAGGTAGGAGAGGGGGAGGCTGATAACAACAGCCCACGCGGCCGGGTGTCCGCCGAGGTGGGCCGAGGCTGCAACGCCGAGCGCGACGGATAGGAGAGCGGAGTGCGGGAGTGAAGCAGCGAAGTAGTTGAGCCTCCTCGCGTACGTAAGCGGGCTGAGCGATCCGAATGCAGCTGAGCTGCCGAGCATCACGATGACCCAACGGGGGTCGAGGCTCACCGGTACCACCTCAGCTCAACACGTGGAGGCACTTCTCTATCAGGAGGACCCCCGGCCCGTAGGCCTCCCTGAGCAGTTCCAGCCTGTAGACGTCCCGAGGGCTTCCAATCGCTCGCACACCCCTATTGAAGACCACCACCAGCTTGCTCTTGTTGAGCGTGAAGATAGGGTCATGTGAGGAAAGCAGGATCAGCCTTTCCCCCGCGAGATCGGAGATAAGGTCGGCCAGATCCTCACGCCCTCTCGGGTCGATGCCGGAGAAGGGCTCGTCCATGAGCAGTATCGGCGTACCCCTAGCCAGAGCCCTGGCGATCATGACCCTCTGCAGCTGGCCGCCACTCAATTCGCTCAGCTTGCGTTTCGCCAGCTGCTCAGCCCCCACCAGGCTTAAGGCCTTCAGTGCACGCTCCCTCCTCTCCCGCCCGTCAAGCCTGCCCGTAAGAGCTGCCTCTATGGCCTCCAGGGCGGTCATTGGCAGATCCCTCCTCACCGCTGAGAGCTGGGGAACGTAGCTGGCATGCACACCCGCTCTGACCGGATCACCGGTAACGTCCTCCCCGTTGAGTAGCACGCTGCCTCTCAGAGGCTTAAGGATTCCGAGCAGCAGCTTGAAGAACGTTGTCTTCCCCGCACCGTTGGGTCCGAGCAGCGTCACGAGACCCGGCCCCTCCACGCTTAAGCTCGAGCTGGAGATCACGACTTCATCGCCGTACGCGAACTCGAGGTCTCTAACCTCTACCATCGGCTTCCCGTGCATACTGCAGCCTCAAGTTTAACGTTGAACGTGCACACCTAATAAACTTTCTCCTTCGTCTGTGCACATTATAGGGCGATATTCAGCGATAGTGTGCACAAGTTTTATAACTGGGATAGCACCGATTACGATGTGAGTGACCGGAGGTACATAATAGCAGTAGCCGTCGTAGCCGCTGCTGTAGCCGCATGGGTCCTCTACACTACCCTGTACTCTATGCAGAGGGAGGAGGAGAGGGAGGGGTTGAGAATCGTCGTGACCTTCTCATCCCTCGTTGAGGACGTCAAAGCACTGCTGTGCGAAGGTGACGAGGTACTCGCGCTGGTCCCCTCTGGGATTGACCCCCACGAGTACTCGCTAACACCACAGGATGTTGAAAAACTCAAGGGTAGCGATTTGATCGTATCGACAGCCCATGCCCCGTTTGAGCTGCGTATCCATGAGCTCGTGAAGTCGGGTGAGATTAGCGCGAGGCTCCTGGAGCTGAGCGAAGTAGCCGGCTTAATTATCCTCGAAAACCCGGCGACGGGCCAGCCGAACTACCACGGCATCCTTCTCGACCCTCGCAACTACGCCTCCTTCGTCAGGAACCTGTCAGGAACGCTTTCCAATCTGCGGCCCACTTGCGCGGCCGTGTACAGTGAGAAGGCTTCAGCCATACTGTCCAGGCTTGATGAGCTGGTTTCCAAAGCCCCACGCTTGAACGTTGCCGCGGTGGCTGTAGGGCCGCTCGCGCAGTACGCCGTAGAGTGGATGGGGGTTCGCGTGAAGTACCTCCTGGTCAGGGAGCACGATCTACCCGCTATGCCGGAGGATCTGGCGGCCGCCGAGAGAGCCCTCGAGACGGGGGAGGCGGCTTTAGTCATCGTGGTGAAAGGGGCCGAGGATACTCCCGCGGGCGCTAAAGCACTGGAACTGGCGGAGAAGTACGGGAAGCCTGTGATCTACGTTCCGACCGAGCTCGAGCCGGGCAGTTTTCTATCGAAGATAGCGGAAGTAGTCGAGGAAGCTGAAAGGTTGAGGGCGGCTCTAGGGAGCGGGTGAACCCAGCTACTTCTTCACCATCTTATACCGCTCGTAAATCATCACAACCTTCTCCCCGTCAACGAAGAACTCGGCCTCCACCCTCCTCCCGTAACTCTCGGTGAAGAAGCGGGCGTAATCGTCCCTAACCTCGATTGGAGCAAGCGGCGTAACGACCTCCGTCAGCCTGTCCCGGTACTCGAGGATCAGGAAGTCACCAGCTCTCCTAACGTTCAGCCTGTAGGATCCCCTGAAGGACTCGTACGTACCCTCAAGCTTGCTGAGGATCCTATCCCTCCTAACGAAGGGCAGCTTCTCCGGCTCTTCGCCGAGCAGGAGGGAGAGGGCGTACGAGCCGATAATCGACAGGGGGTAACCTGAGGCGTTCGCCAGTACGATGACACCCGCCCGCTCACCGGGCGCGTAGCCCATGAAAGCTGTGTGAACAAGCACAGACCCGCCGTGGTAGACTAGCTTCCTGCCCCAGAACTTATCCGTTTTTATCAGTCCGTAGCCGTAGGATTCGTCGCCGAAGATCCCAGGGAAGCTCGCGTAACCCTCCTCCATCTTTTCGATAGTTTCGCGCGGAACGATTCGCACTCCATCGAGCTCGCCCCTGTTGGCCAGCATCGCGGCGTACCTCGCCATGTCGAGGCAGTTGCTCAGCAGACCCCCGTCGGCTGTAGGGCCGTAGGGGAACCTCAGCTTCACGTGCCGCCCTTCCCGGTCCACCACATAGGCTTCCGCTACATCAGGGTCGCGCGCCACCTCAGCTTCGCGGAAGTAGCTCCGCGACATACCCAGCGGCTCGAGTACCCTCTTCCTGATGAACTCCTCGTACGCCTGCCCACTGACCCTCGAGACCAGCAGGCCGAGCAGAACGTACCCCTCGTTGAGGTAGAAGAAGCGCTGGCCAGGCTCAGCCACCGCCCACTCGCTGCAGCCCGTCATGTAGCTCACAACGTCCTCCGCTGATGCGACCGGTGTCCACGTCGCGTCGAGATCGAGGGTTCCCCTGATCAAGCCTTCCGCGTAAGCTAGAGCTGGAAGCCCGCTCGTGTGCGTCAGTAGATGGTGGACGGTTACGGGCTTCCCTTTCACTCTGAGGTCGAGGGGCAAGTACTTGGACACCGGGTCGTCCAGCGAGAGCTTACCCTCCTCAACCAGCATCATGATGGCGAGCGCGGTGAAGGACTTCGTGATCGAGCCGACCCCGTACACCGTCCCGGGCGTCGCCGGCAAGCCTCTCTCCACGTCCCTGAACCCGAAACCCCGCGCGTAGGCGATAGCGCTTCCCTTGAAGAGGGCGATGCTGAGGCCGGGGATCCTCGTCTTAGACATCTTCTCGACGATGAACGACTCCAGCCGGCTCCAATCGGTCACGGCAGCAAAGCATAGAGGGGTGCAAAAAGCTTAGCTGTGCCCGCTGTATTCATGCAATGTATACATTGATCGCTGAGAATTGCATACAATATTTATATACGGCTTTCATCCGGTAGAGCGTGACCAGCGAGGTTCTCAGCGTGAGGGTGAGGAGCGATATCAAGAGGAGGATGAGAGAATTCAAGGAGGTCGACTGGAGGAGGGAGATCGAGAGCTTTCTCGAGCGTCGGCTGGCGGAGCTGGAGCTTAATAGAGCGCTCAAAGCCATCGAGGAGGCCCTGGAGGGGGTTTCGCCAGCCGGTGAACCAGCCTGGAGGAGCGTCAGGGCGTTGAGGGAGGAGGCTTGAGCGAGACTCTCTACGTTGTCGACGCCAGTGTTTACGCTAGCATTCTGGTTAAGGACGAGTTCTACGAGAGAGCGGTAAATTTCGTTCGGGAGTACGCGGGGCGCCTCGCAACTCTCGATTTGGCGGTCCTGGAGGCTGCGAACGCGCTATGGCGGCACACCTGCCTCCTCAGGCGAATCCCTTTAGACAGGTACGAGGCTCTAGCCCGATACTTGAAACCGCTGGTGTACGGCTCAGCGCGGCTATACGCGTCCCTCGACTTGCTCGAGAGCGCCGTACGCATCGCCTCCGACTTCTCGATCACAGTTTACGACGCTCTTTACGTCGCGCTCGCCCAAAAGCTGGGGTGCAAGCTGGCGAGCTTTGATGAAGAGCTCAAAAAGAGGCTGGAGGGTTTCGGAGTCAGGATCGTGGAGATCCTCTAGTGCCCGCTGGAACGCGCGAAGCTCTCGAGGAGCCTCGTCGCGGGTACCACCTCCTTCGGGACTCTGACCCTCACTGTCTTGCGCGGATCCACGACCTGGCTGATCTCGAAGTCGAGCGCCATGCTCGCGAGCATGTACGCGTCGTACCAGTCCAAGTTCAAAGCCCTTGAGAGCGCGCCCACGGCCTCCTCGACCGCCAGCTTGAGAGCGTTCTCCAAGCCCTCCGCCGAGATTATCAGGTAGGTGGCATCCCGAGTTTCAACCATGGGCCACTTCGGGGCTAGCCCGCGCAGAACACCGATTCTAGCTAGAACCTTGCCGCTGACTTCGCAGGCCGCCACGCAAACTTCACCGTCGCCCATCACGGCGTGAAGGTCGCCGATGCCAAGCAACCCTCCCTCGTACTCCACGGGCAGGTAGACCGTCGAGCCCTCACCGATCAGGCGGGTATCCAGGTTTCCGCCGTGCCTCCCCGGCACACCCGTCGGTGCTCTCTCGCTGGAGGCAGTGCCTATCACACCGATCATCTTCCTCGCCTTGAGGGTTAGGCCCAAGAATTCTACCCTGTCTTCGTAGACCCTGCAGATCCTCGTCCTGGCCTCCCTAGTCAAGTGGGGGAGGGCCCCTTCGCCGGGTGCCGTCACGACGACCCCCTTCCCGCCCAGCTCGATGCTCAGGATCTTGACGGCCAACGCGTCCCCCGGTGTGGTGCCCTCCACGTATAGAGGGCCCGTCGCAGGGTTCACACGGTTCCAGTCGATGCTTGCCACCGTTTGCTCCTCGCTCACGATCTGGCCTCCTAGCGCGTCCAGGCACTCGAACTCTACCAAGTCTCCCGGCCTAGCACGAGCAGCGGGCGGGATGTCGGGGTCGAACCTGTAGAAGACCCTGCTCGCGTCGAGTCTAACCAGCCCCACGGGTCGCTCTAACCCTCTCTAGCTAAAAACCTGCTCCCTACACGACTTTCCTCGCCAACCTCTTCTCCCCCAGCAGCTTCCACGCCAGGTAAGCGAGGAGGGCTCGGCCGTACATGTCTGTGTTCTGGGTGACCCATGCTCCGATAGCACCGTAGCGGAGCGAGAGCAGCTGAGCCGGCAGAGCCCTGAGAAAGACGACTGTGAAGCTGCTGATCGCGAAGGGCAGCCAGACGCTCCCCATCCCTCGAATAGCGCCGAAGAGCGCTTGGCTCACGCCAAGCCCCACTTCGCTGGCTGCAGCGAGCAGCAGGTACGCCATAACGAGCTGCGCTACACTCTCATCGCTCGTGAAAACCCGGCCTACGAAGGGCGACGCTAGCGCTAGAGCGGCTGCAGCTAAACCCATCCAAACCGCGCTCACCTTAACGCTCTCCGCGACGATCGTTGACGTGGACTCGGAGTCGCTCGCCCCCACGCTTCTGCCGGCTTCAACGAGCGCTGCCATGCTGAGCGCGAAGGATGGTTGGAACACGAGGCTCTCCACGGTAATCCCGATGTTATGGGCGGCCAGAGCAGCCGTCCCCCCTCTAGCCACCGCATTCAAGTAGACGTTCTGCGCCACGCTCGCAACGATCCTCTCCGCGGCGGAGGGGAGGCCTAGCAGGAGGACCTTGACGCCGCTTCTACGCGGGAGCTTTAGGCGTAGGGGGAGCGGTAGTCGAGCGAAAGCGTAAGCTGAGAAGCCGGCGTAACTCGAAATCGCCGTTGCTAAGCCTGCCCCAGCCAAACCCATGTTTAATTGGAAGGTGAAGGCGGGCAGCAGAACGGCACCCACGGCCGACGAGATGATGGAGTAGAGAGCTGTCGGCCAGGGCATCCTAGCGCTCCGGTAGAGCGAGGAGACGACGGCGTTTAGCGCGAGCGCGGGGAGGGAGAGCATCCTCATCAGCGCGTACTCGTACCCCCACGCTGCTACAACCTCGTTGCCCCCCGAGACGAGGAGAAGGTACCTGTTCAGCCAGAAGGGGGCCGTGGAAGCCAGGAGGGCGGAGAAGACGACTGCAGCGCCCAGCGCCTCCCCCGTCGCTTCGGAAGCCACGTCTACGCGCTCGCCCCCCAACGCCTGCGATGCGACCACCATCACGCCCCCCATGAAGATCGCTAGAACCGCGTTTATTACGAAGAACAGGTAGGAGGACAAGCCCACGGCTGCTACAGCCTCTGTTGAGATGCGGGAGACCACCGCTAGGCCCGCGAGACTGAGCAGGGAGTCTGCCAGCACGCCGAGCGTCAGTGGGAAGGCGAGCTTGGCAACTCGCGAGCGCACGGCTGCCCGCGCAGCACCACGCTTTAAACGCTTATCGCGCTACAGCTGTTTAATGCCCACCCCAAAGGTTGGTCCTCAAGAACTCGCCGATCTCCCTCTCCAAGGGTTCAGCTATCCCTCTCACCTTCGGTGGCAGGGCGTTCCTCAACGCGTTCCTCAGCCGGTCGAGAGTCCTCTCGACGCTCCGGCTATCGACCCGCACAACGATCTTCGTTCGGTTCGCGACTTTCAACTGCAGGTAGAGTCTGTGCCGCTTCGCGTGGAGGCCGAGCTCGACTGGAACGCCCGACACCTCCACCCTTTTCGAGGCCAGGGTGAGGTGCGCCTGCCTTACCGTTAGCGAGCGCGCGTGGCGCACGATGCCCTCAGCGAGCTGGTCGATCTCGGCTCGTAGGTAATCGTCGCTCACACCCTTGGGCTTCGTGCCGCTACCGATCAGCCATTGGTACACCATCTCGCTCAGCTTCTCCCGGTGGATCGAGCGTAGCGCAACCAGGTGCAACCTACCAAGCACCGTGAAGTCGTGTGCTCTCTCGAGCCTGACTTCATACTCGCTCCGAATGTTAAGGTAGGCGTAGCTAAGCCTCCAGTCGAGGTTAAGGTACCTTCTCCAAGCCTCGAGAGGGTTCTGAGGGTCGACGGACGCCGCATCGATCGAAGCCGGATCCACACCCCTGTTGATGGCCTCACGTACCAGCACTTCGGCCAGTCGCTCGGCGTCGGGTCTCCCCGCCTCGGTGAGGCGCGTTACGAGCTGGCTGTACACGGACCTCCACGCCTCCGCCACCCCTTTATCGAGCTGCGAAAGCACCTCGTCAAACACGCCAGTCGACGGGGTTGCGGGGACCTTCTTCACCCCAAAGATCTCGGTGGCGATCCTGCTCGCGATTACTCCGATGGCTTTTGCCCTCACGTCACCCAACCTCAGCGCAAGCGATTCAGCAAGAGCTTCCAGGTTTTTCTCGTCAGCGCTCCCTAAAGCGTACATCGCTGCCAGCCATATCGACGCGTAGTAGCGCTTAAACCTGAGCAGGAGATCGTCGAGCTCGGGGATGGACGCGCTTAAGCTTCTCAATACTTGGGGCAGGGTCTCTCCCCCCTGCTCGATCAAATCGTAGGATGCTGCGAGCCTGGATACAGCGAGAACTTCGCGAGCACCGCTTGCACCCATACACTCCCTCAGAGCATCCCTCGCATCCCGCCCGGAGAGGATCGCAGATATAACGGCGTCAGCCCCTACCTCGAGGGCGAAGACCTCCCTGAGCTCTGAGACTTCTTCCGCGGCAACCTGCTTTCCCACAGCATAGATGAACGCTAGCTCCTCGTCGTACGGGTCGTCCGAGAAGCACCAGAGGGGTTTCAAAGCCTTCGATTCGTACTCCCGCCTCAAACTCTCGATGAAATCGCGCCTATCGCTGATCTCTCCCCGCAGGGCGTCTCCGACGAGGTCAACGGCGGCTCTGATCCTCTCCTTGAGCAGGCTGCGCAAGCCGCCTCACGCTCTTACTGCTCCTGAACTTAAAAATACTTATGAGAGTCGGATGGAGAGTTGCATTTCCTTCACTTAAATTCACTTAAATTAGGTCCGTTGTGGGGGAATTAGTACTGAATCGAGACTGAATTGAGCATTTATATGCGGTCCACGCGTAGGAGTGGGGGCTGTCTTGCAGTCAATGCCCGCTGTCATCGTTGCAGCTGGCGTAGCCAGCAGGCTACACCCCTACTCGCGAGACCTACCGAAGACCTTGATGGAGCTCGAGCCCGGGCTCCCGCTGATCAGGTTCATCCTCGAGAGGCTGCGCAAAGCCGGGCTGGGGCCGATCTACGTGGTCACGAGGAGGGAGCACGCGGAGAAGCTGGGCCGCGAGCTTGGGGCTCGCGTGCTCACCGTGGATAGGGAGGAGTTCGGGAACCTCTACACGGTGTACACCGCCCTGAAGCACGTGGAACCGCCCTTCCTCATCGCGATGTCCGACCACATCTTCGAGTACGAGCTGCTGGAGCGGCTCCTAGCTCACAGCTCGGACAAGGCTTTCACAATCTGCCTGGACAGGACCCCCTCCGCACTGGAGGCGAGAGAGGGGCTTAAAGTCAGGATCGAGGAGGGGAGGATCGTCGCCGTGGGGAAAGGGCTGGAGTCGAGGTACGGGATAGACACGGGCCTCATCATCGTCAGGGAGAGAGCCGTAGGATACATCGAGGAAGCCGTTGCGAGGAGGGGGCCTCAAGCAGCGATCGGCGACGCTCTGAATCTAGCCGCCGAGGCCGGGGACGTGGACTTCGTCGATGTGACCGGCCTTCTGTGGAAGGACGTTGATACCCCGGAAGACCTACTCGAGGCCAGGAGGCTCTACCCCCGGATCATCCTGAGGGAGCGCGACAAGGCGCTCCCAGAGCCCGTGACGAAGCTGCTTGTCAGACCGGTGAGCCGCATCCTAGCCCTCGGGGAGCCCGCGCACTCGAGAGGCGAGGCTGTCGTCAAGATGGCTCTAGCCGAGCTAACCTTAGCAGCCCTCACGGTCGCCCTAGCCGCCTTCAACCTCGCCGCCTTCCTCGTACTACTGGCCTTCTCCTACGCATCCCTCCTGCTATCCGATGCTCGCGAGCTCCTAGTGGAGCTGCAAGGTAGAACAGCAGCGCTAAGCGCCCTCTCAACCGCAGCCTCGATCTTCTACGACGCCTCGCTCCTGTCCACAGTGCTCTTGCAGCTACCGGAAGCGCTGTCGGCCCCCCTCCTACCTCTGGCGCTTCTAGGGTTGGCCAGCGCAGCAGGAGCTGAAGCTTCCCGGCGCCTAGCCGCAGGCGGAAGCCTCGCGTGGGTTCTGGCAGACCGCTCTCTACTGCTGCTCGCGCTGGTTTTCGCGCAGCCCACCGGCTGGATCCAGCCAATCCTCCTCCTCTGGCTCGCCTCCGGCCTCGCGGCTCTCGCCGGTTCACTCCGGCCAACCTCCAGGCCAGGTACCAGAGTAGCGCCTCACCCGCAGATTGAGAAGCGTGTGAGGCCCACGGAGCGCTGCGTGGAATTGATCGTGATAAACGGCTTGAAGCTGTTCGCGGCCCTAGCGGTACTGTGGCTGGCGCAGGCCGCTGTGAGGGGGGTTAAGCTGAACCTCGGCGCCGCAGTGTTGACCGCTGAGGACGCGCTCTCGATCGCCGGGCTCGTCGTGACCATCTACTACGGCTACCGCATCCTCACCGGGCTTCGTGGGCTCGTGGACATCTACGCGGTGAAGCTATCCTCACTGCTGGGCATAACTGAGAGCTCCGCGAAGGGGTTGGCCATGAACGCCCTCTACCTCTCAATCGTTGTGCTAGCGCTCATCTATGTGCCGCAGCTGCTCCGCGAGGCCCCCACCCTCGGCAGCTACATTTCAACGGCGGCCGCTCTAACCCTGCTCCTCCTCGCCCTCCTCCTCTTCTACAACCTCGTGAAGGAGCTGCGCAGGACGTTCAAGGGCTTCATCACCCTCCTCGCCAGCCGGGCGGCCTCGGTGATCGAGCGTGAAGGTTAAAGCTTACATCCTAGCCGACCCCCAGGCGCTCTCATCGCACTACGGTACGCCCGCGCTCCTACGCTGGATCCTCCTCCTGAAGGAGAGCGTCAGCGAGGTACTGGTCGTACCCCAGCACGGCGCCCGCAGAGGCGTGGAGGAGCTCCTCTCAGAGCTCGGCGACTCGTCGGTGAGAGCTGTTGAAAGCCTCGAGGAGGCCCCCGCGGAGCTCCACACGGCCTTGCTCATAGACGCCTCCTACCTCGTATCGCCCGACGCCGTGCAGCGCATCTTAAAGGCTGGGCGCGATATCGCGGGAACGCACAGGGGGCGCGTAGTCATCGCACGGGTGACGTTGGACGGGCAGAGCCCGCTGCGCTTAACGGACCTCAACGCTCTGGGCAGCCAAGCCGCCCCCGTAGAGCTGGATGAGCTGGTTGAAAAGAGGCATAGACCGGCCTGCGTGCCCGCGGCTTCACGTGAGGCTGAAAGGGCGCTGCTCCGCTGGGCTCAGAAGGGCGTCCACTTCACCTCTGCGCTCAACGCCCCCCTGGAGAACCTCATCGTGCGCCTCGTTGGAGGGTGCCGCTACGTGACACCCAACAGGGTCACCGTGCTGGTGAACCTGCTAGCGATACCGGCGATCCTGCTCTTCCTCTCGGGGAGGTTCCTGGAGGCTTCCATCTTCTCCTACCTGATCGGGGTCCTCGACGGCGTTGACGGCAAGCTCGCTAGGGTTCGGGGTGTGCTAACGAAGCTGGGGCACCTTGAGCACTCGTTCGACGCGCTGTACGAGCAGGCCCTCTACGCGTCCTTCGCCGCCGGCTTAGCGCTGCACGGTTGGAGCGCTGCGGCGCTTCAGATGGGCTTAGCCCTGCTCGTCGTCGACTGCTTCGTGCGGCACATCTACAACCAGTTCACGCTGGTCGCAGGGGTCCCGCTGAAGCGGTACGCGGAGTTCGACAGGCTTTTCGCCAAGGTTGACGGAAGGAGGAACGTGTACCTCCTGTACTTCATAGCCTTCAGCGCCCTACAAGTGCCATTCTTCGCTCTCGCAGCAGCGCTGTTCCACTCAGCGCTCACAGCGATCGTCTACGCGGTCAGAGCCTACCAGCACTTATCCGAGCTGGATCGCGGAAGCGGCGTAAAGAGAGCATCGGCACTGCTGTTTAGATCGTTCATAGGACATTGAAAAGATAATATAGTGTGGTGGTTGCGCCCCGCGTGGCCTGCTGCATCGAGGTTGTAGACGTATCGAAGACCTACCATCGCGTGAGAGCGCTCGATGGGGTATCGCTGGCAGTCAGGGCGGGCGAGATATACGGGCTTCTAGGGCCCAACGGTGCCGGTAAAACCACTCTTCTCAAGATTGTTGTCGGCCTGTTGAGGCCGGACAGGGGGGTGGTTAAGGTCTGCGGCGTAGACGTCACCTTGAATCGGGAGGAGGCTTTGAAGCACGTGGGTTACGTGCCCGAGAACCCCGTGGTCTTCGAGAGCTTGACAGTGCGGGACTTCTTCGCGCTAGTAGCCTCGCTCAGGGAGGTGGAGAGGGAGGTGTTCGAGGAGAGAGTGCAACGGTACATCCAGCTCTTCCAGCTGGAGGAGCACGTTGGGAAGCGGATGGGTAAGCTCTCGCGCGGGACCGTGCAAAAGGTGCTCGTAGTTGCAGCCCTGCTCTCAGAGCCCAGCGTGCTGGTGATGGACGAGCCCACCTCCGGCATGGATCCGGAGGCGCAGCACACGTTCAGGAAGGTCGTGGAGGAGTTCGCGAGGAAGGGGGCTGCAGTGCTGATATCGAGCCACCAGCTACACGCCGTAGAGAAGTTCGCTACCAGGGTCGGCATCATAAACAGGGGTAAGCTGCTCGCAGAGGGCACCCTAGAGGAGGTTAGGAGGCTCTCTGAAGCGGGGAGCGATGCAACGCTGGAGGAAGTCTTCCTCAGGCTAGTGAGGGGTTGGTGAAGGTGCTCCGGCTCAAGTCATTCAAGGGGCCTCCAGCTGTCGGCCACCCACACCCCTGAAGGCATTTTAGTGGGTGTGAGCCGTCTATACCGTGGCTGGCTACGAGCTTGCAGTCTTCCTCGTCGGCTCTCCCAGCTTCACCTTCCAATCCGCGGCCTCCTCCCTCGCGAGGGCTCTAGAGGCGTTCCCTATCGGCGAGTGCGTGGCCTTCTACAGCGCTTTCGCGAAGCGGGATGCGGAGAGGGTTTCCCGGTTCGTCAAAAAGCTCTTCGACGTCGATCTGGAGCTCCGCCAGATGTCCCGGGACCTGGGGGAAGCGCTGAACACGTTTCAAAGCTTCCTCTCGCGCGGTAAAGCTCTAGCTGTGCCAACCTCCGGCTCCCTCGTGGGGGCAGTCGCTCTCACGCTGGCCTCCGCGAGAACGGGGGCGGACGTTGGGCACGTCCTCTTCCCCTTCGGCCCATGGACCGGCTTCTTCTACCCCTACGTCCCCCGGTACCTGCAGCCGATGCGGGTGCTAGGGGATCCACCAGAGCCCGCGAGACGCGCCTTCAGCAGGGACGGGGCTGTGGAGTACCTGGAGGAGGAAGCCCCCTTTCCCACCCGGCTCCTCAAGAGGATCGCCAGCCTCTGCGTCGACTTGAACCTCTCACTCCCCCAAACGTGGGTTAACGACTACTCCACCCCGAAGCTCGCGCTCGAGCTCGTTGAAGCCGTCGAGGGGGACGAGCTGTCGAAGACCCTCTACCTAAGTACGACCGCTGGATTGGTACCGGTCTGCGAGCTGGCCAGGCTGCCGGTCAAAGGCGAGGCGCCGACGGCAAGGGTTAGGAAGAGCATCAGCGTCCACCCGCCGCCCGACCGGAGGCTCTTCGAGGATTTCGCAGCGGAGGCCCTATCCGCCATAGCCTGGGGCGAGCCCCGCTGCAGGGAGGTTGGGTGGTTGTACAGGTTGGTTGGCTTCGAGATTCTCGACTTGGGGCAGGATGAGCGGTACTTAATAGACACGAATGTGATTTACTCTGGTGTCCACAACGTCGTACGGCTGCTGGGACCCCGGATCCACGTCCCCTACTGCGTCCACGCTGAGGTGCTCAACAGGGTGGCCGAGAGCAGGAAGGCCTGCGAGAGACTGCTCGCCGAAGCCCTCCTCATGGCCTACGAGGTGGTCGAAGCTTTCGCGAGCAAGGTGCCCAGCACGCAGTACAAGTGCGACATCTCGATACCCTCGATCGATCCGGAGCTCATAAAGGATCTGACCGTGCTCACCGCCGATAAGCGGGCCTACGCGCTCTGGAGGAAGCTGGCCATCAGCAGGTACACGAACGTTAAGCTGATGGATGACGGCATGTTCCGACCGGCTAGCGAGGGCGAATCGCACTTCGCCTTGATACAGCTGGCCGCGATCCTCTGCGAGCTCGCCCTGCAGCACCGACCCGGCGCTCGTCGCCAGCCGTCAACGAAGTAGCAGCTCGATCAGACGCGCAGCAGCCCAGCACCGCGGACCGGTACGTGGCAGGGATCGAGAAAGTCGGAAAGGCTGGCCTGCCTGAAGCGCTCGGAGGTTACGCTCTACCGTCGCCTCTAGCCCTCTTCAGCCTCAGCTTGATGATGAGAGCATCGAGGATCGCCCAGGCGGCAAAGCCCGCTAAACCCAGACCGGTGTAGAGCTCTCTCGCCTCTAGCGGCAGCCCCGTGGCGACGACCGTGAGGCCCCACAGCGCGTTCACGGCCCCGTGGAGCGAGGCGGCGGGGAGCACGCTGTCCGCTGCTTCAACTAGGAGCATGTGTGGGATTGATAGGAGCGTGGTGAAAACGGGGAAGAGGATGAACCCACCGAGGAGCCGGTTGGAGCCGTAGTTGTGGCCGAGCAGCATTGTGGCTGACGCGTGCCACAAGCCCCACGCGACGCCAATCGCTACAACGCCCCTGGCCGTGAGCCTCCTTTCGAGCAGGTCGAACATGTAGCCCCTCCACCCGAGCTCCTCGCCGAGCGCGAAAGCGGCGTTCACCGAGATAGCCGCGAAGTAGCCCAGCAGGAGCTGCTGGAACGCAACGAGGGGGGCCAGTTCCTCCGCCAGCCCTGCGGCTCGCAGTTGGCTCGCAATGAGCTCCACGTAGGCGTTAAAATCGAAGAGCCCGAAGGGCGCGGCGATCAGCACGTAGACTCCCAAAGCGAGGTAGATTAGAAGGGGGGCTGAGAGGTAGCACAGCAGGGAACGTTTCGAAACCCTAAGCCACCGCTTCAGGCAACCTAGTAGGCTTTCACGGCCGATCACCGCAGAGAGTAGCGCGGCAGCCGTCACAGACCACATCCTCGCGAAGCCCCACACCATGGTTACCAAGGCTGTCCGGGGATCAGAGGAGCCCGCACCACCCCTCTCAAGCGTCACGAAGGCCGCCAGATCGATCGTCAGGGCGAAGAGGTAGGCGAACACCAGGAAAGCGAAGAGCCTTCTCCGGGCTTCAGACACGGATGGGCACTCCCTCTTACTCTTCAAGTAAGGTACGGAGAAGCTGATCGTCGCGTCGCTGAACCACGCTCCGCCGACGAGCGGGGAAACTCAACGCCCGTTAACGCCCGTGTGATTCCGCATCCTCAGCGGTGACATACGCTCTGCAAGCAGCCTCGCAGCTGCCGTTAGCAATCGCCACCAGTTTCAACTGCTTCCAAGGCCCTCTCGACCCCAACCCTAATAACCACCCGCTCAACGCCCGATACCCGCCCACCCCATCCAACGGTCTCGAACCAGGCCGACTAAAGCCTCGCAACCGCTCCGCACGCCGGCTTAAAACGCAACCCTTAGACAAAGCGCGAAAGCGGAAAACGTTAAGCCACTCAAGCTGCGCCACTGAATCCAAACACTGCATACCCGAAGCAAAGCCTACCCTCTTTTCAGCGGGAATATCGTTTCCCGTTTTTTGAATTTGGATTTAAGATGAACGGTTTTTCCGCGGAAAGTACTTCTATTCCCCGATTAACCCGGGGAACTAGATTCCCTTTCCCCGAATCCACAGATGCGCGTTGAACGCCGCACCCCGCGGAAAACAATGCTCAAAATTCAAGAAGACAAACCTTAAAAACCACCACACACAAAACCCCACGGAAGCAGCTAGGAAAGAATTGAAAGCTTCACGATCGCGGCGGGATCCGGCCAGGGGTCGATCGACTGAAGCAGCTAGGAAAGAATTGAAAGTGACGAGCATGTACCTTAGCAGGGATTCCAACCCTCTGAGCAGGAAGCAGCTAGGAAAGAATTGAAAGAGTGTATAAACGCTGGGTTGCGGAGCGTGATATTCGTCAGGTTGTGAAGCAGCTAGGAAAGAATTGAAAGCCATCAGGGGGCCTCTCCAGGTTAGAAACTAAGGTGGGAAGCAGCTAGGAAAGAATTGAAAGATCAATGGTAGCGAGCCGCTAACCGTGTTCCAGACGCTGAAGCAGCTAGGAAAGAATTGAAAGATTCCTCCTTCCTCGATGATAAGAGTAACATCCTCTTGAAGCAGCTAGGAAAGAATTGAAAGAGGAGGTAGGGCCGCGGGGGCCGCGATCAAAATATCAACCCCTTTGAAGCAGCTAGGAAAGAATTGAAAGTACAACGGGGCTGCCAGGGTGCCGGCGAACCAGACGTGGAAGCAGCTAGGAAAGAATTGAAAGTGAAGGAGGAAGTGAAGCGGGAGGTGAGGGCTAGGGTTCTACCGGTGAAGCAGCTAGGAAAGAATTGAAAGTGAGCCTTCCTCGCGACCACCACCTTCTGGTTGTTGATGGCCTCGGAAGCAGCTAGGAAAGAATTGAAAGAGAGGACTGCCGCAGCAGCGGCGTCGCCGAGCCAGTTGAGCAGGAAGCAGCTAGGAAAGAATTGAAAGAGCAGCCGGGACCACCGGTCCCACAAGGGACCGGGATCCCCGGAAGCAGCTAGGAAAGAATTGAAAGGGGCCAGGGCTAAAACCTCTCTGGCCCAGAAGACGTTTAGAACCTGAAGCAGCTAGGAAAGAATTGAAAGTGGTGTAGAGCGAGACCATCAGGACGAGGAGGCTGAGGAAGCAGCTAGGAAAGAATTGAAAGGCTAGCCACCGCGCCCCACCCCCTCCCCGCCCCTCACCTCCCGAAGCAGCTAGGAAAGAATTGAAAGATGGAAGAGAAGGCGGTCACAGTCCCGTCCCGCTCGACGAAGCAGCTAGGAAAGAATTGAAAGAGTATTAGGTTGTGTATATTATCAGCGACTTCCTTCAATGTTGGAAGCAGCTAGGAAAGAATTGAAAGTTATAGGAGTAGAAGACAAATTACGTGTGGCTGGATCGATTGCCACTAGAAGCATCTAGGAAAGAATTGAAAGTTGTGAGTTAGCTGAGCTCCGCACTTCTTGCAGTAGATTTCGAAGCAGCTAGGAAAGAATTGAAAGAGATGATGGAGATGATGATAGATGATGAGCATTATTCCACTGTCAGAAGCAACTGAGAAAGAATTGAAAGGTTCGCGCTCTCAGCTTCTGTCTCCAGTTAGCGCGGTATCTCCCGGTGGGGCAGTTAGGAAAGAGGGAGGTGTACTCGCTCCCAACGTTGTCCGCTAAGCCGACTGTCGGCTCGGAGTGTCTTGGAAGGGGTTGGAAGGTGTTTCTAGGTTAACGGGGTTACGGCTGCGAGGAGTGCGCTGTGGACGGCTGCGAGCCAGGCTGCGTTCTCAGTCCAGGATTTGGTGCGGTGGAGCCACACTTGGGCTGCAGCATCGAGGGGTAGTAGTAGGGTGATGCTCACGAAGATTACGATCAGGTGGCTGGAGAACCTATTCCCACACCCATGGCAAGCGCCTCCTCCCTCGTAGAGGCGCCAACGTCGATGAAGAGGTCCTCCACAGTGATCTCCCTCGGCTGGGCCCCAGCCTGCAGGTGGGGCGGGGTCGAGCCCACCACTCCTTCAACTTCCCCCTTCCGCCCCATGACGACGACCTCATGGCCTTGCGAGGCGCTCGCGCTCACACCGCCGAGAGCGGTCACCCGCAGGAAGCCGGTGTCCTCGACGTGCCTCACTAGGAAGCCGACTTCGTCCATGTGGGCTGCCACAACCATCAGCGGCCTACCCTCCCCGAACGTAACGTAGGGGTTACCCCGGGGGTCGGTAGCTGGCTCAAGCCCCAGCTTACCCAGCTCCTCGGCGATGAGCTTCCTCACCTGGCTCTCGAAGCCCGACGGTCCCAGCGCAGCTGATAGCTTGGAGAGGAGGGTCGTGTTCACGCGACCCAGTAGAACCTAGGGTTTTTATGCGCGCGCGTTAAGCGAGCACGGTGATGAGCTCAGCTACCTGCCGATCAGTGAGGGTTCCCGGCCTTACTGAGGGGGTCACACCCGTCAACTTCCTCAACCGCTAACGCGTGGGGGCTCGGTGAGGTGCATCAGGTAGTCCGGTATCTCCTTGCCCCTCGCGATCTCCCGGAACACGAGGGCGCTAGGTCTCGCGTACCTGCGCTTGGTCGCGAAGTCGACGTGGAAGAGGCCGAACCTCATCCTGTAGCCCTGCGCCCACTCGAGGTTGTCGAAGAGGTTCCAGTGGAAGTAGCCTCTAACGTCAACCCCCTCTGACGCGGCGCGGTGGACCTGGTACAGGTGGGAGACGATGAAGTGCGACCTTAACCTGTCGCTCGCGTCGGCGATGCCGTTCTCGGTGACGTAAATGGGGAGCCGGTACCTCTTCCAGAGCCTGATGAGCACCTCGTAGAGGCCCTCCGGGTAAACCTCCCAGCCGAAGTCGCTCGCCGGGCGCCCAGCCTTCGATGAACCGCCCGGCGGGCAGGAGTAGCCGTAGCCGGAAAGCACGGTGTAGCCGCCTGGAACCTTCCTAACGACGCTCCTCGTGTAGTAGTTCAACCCCACCCAGTCGAGCCGGCCCCTCAAGTCGTCCCTCACGCCCCCCGCGAGAACCCCCTTGACGGCAGCCTCGTACGGCCAGATGTTGCGCTCGAACCCGGCGTCGGCTGCCTCCCTATCCTCCTCCGTCAGCGGGGTCCAAGCGGCGACGGACTCGACGATCCCTACGGGCTTCTTCGAGAAGGTCTTTACGGCGTCGTAGGCCCGGGCGTGAGCCTCGGCCAAGTGCTTCCTCGCAACCTCGTAGCACTTCAAGTCGAGGTAGCCGGGCGGGAAGCCGCTCCTCACGCTCACGTAGCCCAGCATCGCCACCACCTCCGGCTCGTTCATCGTGTACCACGCGTCCACGAGGTCGTCGAACACGCTCGCAGCGAACGCGGCGAACTTCGCGAACTCGACCACCGTCCTCTCGTCGAGCCAACCGGAGGGAGCCCGGTCGGGCCCCAACTTCCTGACCTTCACGGGGTCGTGAAGCCAGACGGGGATCGACCAGTGGAAGAGGTTGGCTATCAGGAACCCTCCGCGCCCCTTCCAGTCCTCAAAGATCTCCCTGTACCGCTTCACAGCACCCATGTCCGCCAGCTTCTCGAGCCTCCTCACGTGCTCCTGATCTACGTTGACGGCCACCAAGCCATCCCTGCTCCGCTCGACGGGAACCTCGACCTCGAAAGTCGGTTTGGGGAAGATCCGCGCCCACTCAATCGTGAACCACGCAGCGTCCATCCCCAGCCAGACAGCCCTCTCGTTATCCTCCCTGAAGAGGTGCCAGTAGCCGGGGCCGTCCTCCGGCCGGTCCCCGCTCACGATGCCCGCGGCGATGTTCTCCGGGTCGTGAAGCCAGAGGACCCAGTCGCTGACGAACTCGGGGCCGGGGAGGCCCATCTCGTGCTGGACGCCGACCGTGCTGAACCCGAACCTGAAGCCCCTATCGAACTTGCAGCCCATGTGGGCCCTCGCTACTGCGGTTATTTCTGCTTACCGCCCCTCAGGCGCTCCGCGATCTCAGCCGCCCTGATGAAAAGCCTGATCCTCTCGATCTCCTGCCGTAAGTCTTGGAGCTCCGAGGCTTTAGCAGCGTACGTGGACTTCAGCTGCTCCAGCTGCTTCTTCAACGCAGCCCTCCGCCTCCTCAACCTCACAAGCTCCTCCTGCAGCTCCGCGATGCGCAGCTTCAGCTTCTCCCTCTCAGTCCTCTCCTCCAGCCTCCTCCTGCTAGCCTCGCTTATGCTCGCCTCAACGGCCTTGAGCCGGCTCTCCAGCGCAGCGTACTCCCTCATCTTCGACCTGAGCTCCTCCTGCCTCGGCTCACCCCTATCGATCCTATCGAGCAGCTCCCTGATCTCTCGGCGCAGGCTGGTAACCCTCTCCTGAAGGCTTCTCCTCTCCTCCCAGAGCTTTTTCACGTCAACTCCCCCCTCCTCCCGCACAGCGGCCATCCTCCCCTTAAGCTCGCGCAGCTCCGCCTCAAGCCTCGCGATATCCTCGCGGAGCTTCCTCCTCTCCTCGCTCAAGGCATCTATCTTCGCCTTCAGCTCCCCAACCTCCCCCACGGCCTTCCTCATCTTCGAGTCCAGCTCAGCCAACCTCCTCCTCAGCTGCGCTGGGTCAGACTCCACGGCGTAGCGGGCCATTTCTAGCCTAAAATTGGTATCCCAGCTCTTTAACCTCGAACCCTCCATCCGCGTCGAGTGCGCCGAGCTGCGGCGGTTCAGCCGGGACAGCTGTGCCGCGCGGCTTGGAGCTGGTGAACCCCGGAGCGCTGCTCTCGCTTAACGGTGAAGTTTATAGAGTATATAGATGTAAATAGAGAATAGTTCTTATATACCTGATTGTAGTAAACATAGGTTTAAGCATGCTGCCCCTAGTCCCAGTGTCGGTCGACATCCAGTTCGTGTTCAAGGTCGCTCTCAGCTTCCTATCGGGAGCGCTGATAGGGTTGGAGAGGGAGAGAGCGAAATCCCACGAGGCGCCGGGAGTCAGAAGCGTCGGCTTCCTCTCCGTGCTCGGCTGCCTGTCCGCAGCTCTCCCCGGTAGCGTGGCAACCGAACCGTGGCTCCCGCTGCTGGCTTCAGCCTCTCTCGCGGCCATGGTTGTCTCAGTCGTTGGCGTCTACACTTACCGGAAGCTGGTGATCAGCGGGGAGAGCGGGATCACAACCCCCCTCGCGCTGGCTGTCGCCTACTCCTCCGGCCTGCTGATCGGCTCCGGGATGCTCGTCGAAGGGGTGGCCCTCTGCTTCATGGCGAGCCTGGCGCTGGCCGCGAAGCTGAGCATTGAGAGGGTCGTCAGGGGCGTCACCTACAGGGAGCTCCTCCCCCTCTTCGAGCTGGGCGTGATAGCCTTCCTGATCGGCCCCCTCCTGCCCTTCGAGCTGACCGACCCGTTCCTCAACGCCGTCAGCGTCGGCTCCCTCTACATATTCTTCGTCACGGTGCTGGTGATCTCCTACATAGGCTACGTTGCGGTCAGGCTGGGCGGCTCTCGGTCCATCGACTTCGTCTCCTTCTTCGGCGGGCTCGCCAACAGCGAGGCAACGGTCGTGAGCGCCTGCAGGCTGGGCGGTGAGGGGGCAGCTGTCAGGTCCTCCCTGCTGGCGAACGCGGCAATGCTGGCGAGAAACGCGGCTCTCGCAACCCTGCTATCGCACTTGTCGCGGAGGGTGGAGCTCAACCTCCTCGCAATCGGGCTGCTCGGCTACTCCCTCTCGATCCTCCTGGCCTACACGCTGTCAAAGCTCCTGCCGAGCCCGGGGGAGCTCAGCATCGAGGTTCCCCCATTGAGCTTCAGCCTGGCGGCGAGGGCTACAGCCCTCTTCGCGCTCTCATCGATGATCAGCGCGGCGGCCACGCTCGTGCTAGGCGCTCCCGGCGCGCTGCTCGCATCGGCTCTCAGCGGCTTCGCCAGCTCAGCGGCAGTGATCTTCACCTCGATGAGCTTGCTCGCTGGGAACTACGTCTCACCATCGACGGCGATCGTATCGGCGCTGATCGCCTCAGCGGCCGCCTCGATCAACAAGGCCTTCTACGTGGCACCCATCAGCAAGAGGAGGGCCGTGAAGCTCATCCCAGTCAACCTCGCCGTAGCCACACCCCTCCTGGCCACCGCCATCCTGCTGCAGCTGTAGAAGCCCCTCCCCGATCGAGGCGGTGAACCTGGCCTGAGGCCGGGCGCGGGAAAACAGCTTAATACGATCGCTCGGACGGGGCACCGTGGGTAGGGCGGTCATCCTGCTCTCCGCCTTCATCGCCGCGTACGCGGGGCTGTCGCTCGGCCTGCTGCAGCTCGAGTCGGGGGTCGAAGAGCGGAGGGGCTACATCTTCGTCGACGGAGTCCCCGTCTACTACGCGGAGTGGAGCCCGAAGAGCGGCTCCACCAAAGGCGTTGCAGTGCTGCTCCACGGGCTCGGCGGGAGCCTCGAGATGATGAAGTGGCTCGGCGTGGAGCTGGCCAGGAACGGCTACAGGGCCATCGCCTACGACAACCTGGGCCACGGGAGGAGCGGCTCGAGGATCGCTGCCTTCAACGGCACCGCGGCTTTCCCCGTCTACCAAAGGCTGCTGGAGTCGCTCGGGGTGCGGGACGAGGAGGTCACGCTGGTCGGCCACAGCATGGGCGGCTTCTTCGCGCAGGAGTTCGCGGAGAGGGATCCGAGGGTGGTGAGGGTCATCGTCGTAGCGTCCAGGCCGTACCTCGACAAACCCATCGAGCGGGTCGCGGTCTTCGCCGCCCTCGACGAGATCTTCACCGTGACCAGCGCCGAAGGCTGGACGGTGGTAATCCTGCCCCACGACGACCACTTGACCGTGCTCTACAACCCGGCGCTGGCGGACATAGTGCTGTCGAGGCTCGAGGGGGACGGCTACGAGAACCGCGCCCCGCAGCGCTTGACCCTAACGCTGGCGAGAAGCGCCTCCGCCCTAGCCGCTACGCTCGCGGCCGTCAGCCTGCTCGCCCCCCGCTTGAGGAAGCCTCAGGCGCAGCCCCCGGGCAGCCTGCCGCTGGCCAAGCTAGCCGCAGCCTTCGCCCTGGCCGCGCCGCTAGCCTTCCCGCTCTACCTACTCATGGCTCCAGCCGTATCGCTGATCGCCGCCTATGTCCTCGCCGTGCTCTACACTCAGGCTCTCGCCTTAACCCTGGTCCAGCGGCCCCAGCCACGCTTCAGCCCAGCGCTGGTAAGGGGCCTGCCGAGGCTGGCAGCCTCAAGCTCCGCGCTGGCGCTGATCGTCTACGCCGGCCTGCACGAGGCCCTCCAACCCTTCTTCAACGTGGAGCCGAGCCCGCAGAGAGCCCCCCTCATGGCCGCGATCCTAGCCCTCTCGCTTCTACCGTGCACCACCTTCGAGCCGCTCGCGAGGCTCAAGCTGGCCAACCTACCACCGCTGCGCGGGCTAGCGGTCGTCATCGCCCTCCGGGCGGCCAGCTTCCTCTCCGCCTACGCCACCGCGAGGCTGCTACTGGGGCCGCACGGCCTCTCCGGATACCTGCTGATCGTAACCTTCGTGAGCCTCACCCTACTACTACCCCTCGACGCTGCAGCCCAAGTGTGGCTCCACCGCACCAAATCCTGGACCGAGAACGCAGCCTGGCTCGCAGCCGTCCACAGCGCACTCCTCGCAGCCGTAACCCCCCTAACATAGAAGCGCCTTCCAATCCCTTCCAAGATACTTCGAGCTGACAGTCAGCTTAGCGGACAACGTGGGGGTGAGTACACTTTCTTCTCTTCTAACTGCCTCACCGGGAGATAGCGCGCTGGCGGGAGATAGAGGCTGAAAGCGCGGACCTTTCAATTCTTTCCTAGCTGCTCCACGGGAATAAGACCCCTGGCCCCCGGGAGATGGTGCTAACCAGGGCTTACAAGATCCCGCTGCCCCTTTCAATTCTTTCCTAGCTGTCCCGGTTATAGTGATTATAAAGTAGTAGCGTATGAGCTAGAGAGGAGACTTTCAATTCTTTCCTAGCTGCTTCTCCCGTATTCCACACACTGGGTGGACAGTGTGATCAATGTGGCTCGCTTTCAATTCTTTCCCTAGCTGCCTCGTGCGGATCTCGCACCAGCTGCCCCCCGAAGATCTCTTCGCTTTCAATTCTTTCCTAGCTGCTCCTAGTCTCCAATCTCGAGAGGCCCCCCGACGGGGGGCACGGGATCGCCTTTGCCTTTCAATTCTTTCCCAGCTGCTTCCTTCATGTTTACGCTTGGAGGGTCTAGTTCCACGAGCAGCTTCTTTCAATTCTTTCCTAGCTGCCTCGGATGATGGGGAGCAGCTCTGCGGCGGCGACGATGAGGGTGACTTTCAATTCTTTCCTAGCTGCCTCGAGATATGTTGTAGAAAGTGCGGCACACAGCTAACGTATAAACTTTCAATTCTTTCCTAGCTGCTTCTTGAAAGAGAGGGCACAGCAGTTGAGGCAGACTGCAGAACAGCAGCTTTCAATTCTTTCCTAGCTGCTTCCGTGGGGGTTTTTCGTGTGGTGGTTTTTAAGGTTTGTCTTCTTGAACCTTTGAGCATTGTTTTCCGCGGGGTGCGGCGTTCAGCGCGCATCTGTGGATTCGGGGAAAGGGAATCTAGTTCCCCGGGTTAATCGGGGAATAGAGAAACTTTCCGCGGAAAAACCGTTCACCTTAAATCCAAATTCAAAAAACGGGAAACGAGGTTCCCGCTGGAAAGAGGGTGGACTCTGCTTCCGGTATGCAGTGTCTGGATTCTGTGGCGCGCTCGAGTGGCCTAGTTGGTTTCCGTTTTCGCGCGCTTTTCAGGGGTAACGCTTTGAGCCGGCATGCGCAGCGGTTGGAGGCTTTTGGCTGGTCTGGCCCGCGGCCGTAGGACGGAGGTGGGTGGGATTCGGGCGTTGAGCGGGCGTGGCCGTGAGGGTGGGGATCGAGAGGGCCTCGGCAGCTGTTGATACCGGGCGCCCGCCGACAGCTGCTAAGAGGCTGCTTGCAGAGTGCAAAGCACCGCTGAGGATGCGGAATCACATAGGCGTTAGCTGGCGTTGCGTTTCCCCGCTCGTCGGCAGAGCGTGGTTCAGCTACGCGATGATAAGCTTGCTCTGTACTGCGCTTGGAGGGTGGGGAGAGGGTTGTAGAGGTTCAAGTGGGGTTGAAGGAGAAGCGACTGAAACTGCTGGGGGTAGCGGCACATCCAATTCAAAAAGGGAACCGCAACGTTCACAGTCGGCCGATACAGGGGCCGGCGGTTAACCGCATAGATTCTCCCTTAGCAGCTGTAATTGAAGAATTAGAAGTAGTTTTCGAAGCGTCGAGCGGGATTTGAAGAGGTTTCACTATGAGTTCTGAAGCATTGTTTAATTTGAAATATTCCATTCCTCTCATGTTTTAAATTTTATGTTTTCAGGTTTCTTAGGCATAGGGAGGTGAACTCTTCGAGGGCTTTCTCGCACTCCTTGAGCTTCTTTTCTACTTCGCTCCCCGCTTGTACTCCGATCCAGTCGGTGCTGCGCACCTGCTGGTACCACTTCTCCAGCGCTTCGAGGATTTCCTCCAGCTCTTCCGCCTCCTCCTGCGTCACGTTCCCCTTCTCGATGTTCTCCCTTATCTCGTTGAGGAACTCGTCGCACTCCTCGAGGATTTCCCTGTACTCTCTCTCCTTCAATGCTGCGAGCACGCTCCGGAGCTGGAGGGCGTCTTCTCCGCCTGCTGCTCTACCCTCCAATACGATGGCGGTACCGTGCTCCCTGATTTCCCTTACCACTCCCTCTAGGGCTTCCCGTACCTCCCTGGTGTCGGGTAGCAGGCAGAGGGAGAGGCGCGGGTAGACTCCCCCCAACCCTCTCAGCTTCCTCCAGATTCGGACTTTGAATCTTGACGGCTCTTCGGGGACTTCGTACAGGATGATGAGCAGCCTTCCCTCCCTCATGGCGTGTGCTCTGCGGCCGCCCGGGTTAAGGGTTTGGCGGCTTGACGAAAGCTTTAAGTAGTGTTTTGTAACAGCCGTTACACCGGTGTCCGTGAGGCTGCTCACGCCCCGCGTCTTTGAGGCTTTGAAGACCGCGTTGACAGTTGAGGTGCTGGTCGGTGATGGGGGGCTGGCTAGGGGCGCCCCTCCAACCCGGGAGTCCGGCGGGCTGGAGGTTCTGCGGCTGCTCGAGGCTAGGCCTCTCGCCGTGAACTTCCAGGTGGGTGAGGGGGAGGTTCGGGTCGGGTGCGGGGACGGCGTGATGAGCGACTTCGAGATCGAGGCTTTCGGGGAGTACGGGAGGGTTGTGAGCGGGATGCGGGAGGAGGTTCCCGTGGGAGAGGTTGAGCGTCTGCGCGTGAAGGGGTTGCGCTTCGTTGAGGAGGAGAGGGTGGGTGATCTGCCGCGGGGCGTGCTGCCGGTGGGCGGGGTGGTGGATCTCCTCTACCTGCCGCGCGACGATACGGTGATCCTCCCCTACAGGTTCAATAGGGTTAGGCTGGGTGAGCGCCGGGAGCTGTGCTTCGTTCTGCCGAAGAGCTTCCTCAGGGAGAGGGCGAGAGCCGTCCACCCCGTCTACGGGAGGGTGTACGAGGGGGAGGTGGTGGGCGTTGAAGTGGATGTTCGGGAGCTCGTGCGCGGTGGATACCCTCAGCTGGCTGTTGTCTCCTCCTGGCGGAGGTTTGGGGGTCGGTTGAGCATCCTGCGCGTGCTGGGGGACGAGGATCTGAGGGAGCTTCTGTCGAGCCTGGGTGTTTGAAATGGCGGGGGGCTTGTACGCGCTGGTCGACCTCGACAGGGTGGTCGAGTACGTGCTATCGAAGCGGGGGAGCGACGGCGGCTACCTCTCCTTCCAGTACATGGACATGTTCGAGTCGTCGGCTGAGGACACTTTCTACGCCCTCTCAATCCTCTCCACGCTGAAGGTTGACCCTCCGCAAGCCGACGCTACAATCGGATTCCTGAGGCGCCTGCAGGATCCGTCGGGTGGCTACAGGAGCGTTGAAGTAGCGTACTACTCGCTGCTGGCTCTCGATCTACTGGGCGCTAAGCCGGCTGACCCGGAGGGGGCTGCCCGCTTCCTCCTCGGGGCCCTGGAGGCGACCCTCGCGGAGCAGAACGGTCACGCGTGGCTCCTCCTCGACGAGAAGCCGCTGATCGATGAGAAGGGCGTCCTCCGATCGAAGGATGCCACCTACATCATTACGCCGGCTGACGTCACCCCCTGGTTGAACAGGGTTTCAATGATCGTCCTCGCGCTCGACAAGCTCGGCGGCATGGCGGATCGCTACGCTGAAGCTGCCGCAGCCGCGATGCTCAAGAGCCGGAACGGTGGAGGGTTCGGCCACCCCGTGCCCCAGCTTGAGTACACCTACTGGGCTGTCGAGGGCTTGAGCGCGCTGCACCGATTCGACACGCCGGCCGAGACTGTGAAGTGGGTTCTAGCGTGCGAGAACGAGAGCGGCGGCTTCAGCGCAACCCCCTACTCCAGGAACTACTTTGTCGAAAACCTGTACTACGGATTGAAAACGCTGCAGAAGCTGGGGTCATCCCCGAGGTACGTGCGCAGCCACTTGAGGTACGTTTCAAGCTTGCAGAACGCTAACGGAGGCTTCCGCCGCACAACCACGCACGGCGTATCGAGCCTCGAATACACGTTCTACGCTGTGCAATCGCTGAAGCTTCTAGGCCACCTGTAGCAGCCTCTAGCTTGCATTTCCCGTCTTGCTCGAAAAAGCGGTGCGCAGTCTGCAGTAACGGTGAGCGCCACCGTTTATCACCGTTTACCGTGATCAACGAATAAAATGGCACTCCACAGGAGATCATCGCAATTTTATCGTAAGGAATTCGATCTCGGCTTGGAGACTATTTGTGCTGGATCTCGGAGCCTTCGGGTACCCCCCACCCTCCGCCTCCGGGGGTTTCTACGATGACTTCATCGCCGGCCTCCAGGTCGGTTGTGAACTTGCTCGGCATCTCCAGCACCCTTCCGTCCCGTTTCTTGATCGTGACTCTGCCTGGCGCCCCCGGTTCCCCTCCCTGGAGCCCGTAGGGGCCTCTTCTGAAGCGGTCGGCCAGTATCGAGAGCCTGCAGGGTTTCAGGGCGATGAAGGATCTCACGATGCCGTCCCCGCCCCTGTACCTACCCCTCCCTCCGCTCCCCTCTCTAATCCTGTAGGCGGTGTAGAGGATCGGGTAGCTCCTCTCGGCGACCTCTATCGGCGTGTTCAGCGTGTTGGTCATGTTGACGTGGACCCCGCTCACCCCGTCCCTGCAGGGCCTGGCTCCGGTGCCGCCGCCGACGGTCTCGTAGTAGGCCCAGTAGCCGCCCTCGCTCACACCGCCGAGCATTACGTTCATCATCGTCCCCGAGCCCGCGGCCGGCACCCTCTCGGGCACAGCCTCCGCCAGGGCCCGGAGAACCACGTCGGCCACCCTCTGGCTCGTCTCGAGGTTCCCGCCCGAAACGGGGGCTGGCTTGCGCGGGTTGAGCAGGGAGCCCTCCGGCGCGTACACCTCGACGAGGCTGTAGAAGCCCTCGTTCGTCGGGATCTCACCGCCCATCACCGCTCTAACCGCGAAGCTCACTGCGGCGTACGTAACCCCGAACACAGCGTTGAGGGGGGCTTCCACCTGGCTGGAGGTGCCTGTGAAGTCCACGCTGACCCCGCCCCCGCGGATCTCGACTCGCGCCCTTATCGCTAGGTCCTCCTCACCCAGCTCGACAAAATCCTCGGCCTCGTACACCCCGCCCCTCCAACCGGAGATGCGCTTCGCGGCAAGGGCCCTCGCGTACTCGATCGACTCGGACCAGGCTTCGAGGACTCGGCTCGAGCCGTACCTCCCCATGAGCTCCAGCACCCTCTTCACCCCCAGCTGCACCACAGCGGCTTGCGCTCGGAGGTCGCACGCGACGATCCGGGGCGTCTTGCTGTTGGCCGCTATCATCTCCAGCAGGTCGCGGTCGATCGACCCCCTTCTGACCAGCTTCACGGGCGGCACGATGAAGCCCTCCTCGTAGAGCGTCCTAGCCGCTGGGTTGATGCTGCCCGGGGCGGGGCCGCCGACGTCGACGTGGTGCGCCTTGCAGGCCACGTACGCCACGACCTCGCCTCCGCTGACGACGGGGGCGACGACCGTAACATCGTTCAGGTGGGTACCCGAAATGTACGGGTCGTTGAGTACCAGAGCGTCACCCTCCTCCAGCTCGACGCCGCTCCCCCTGAGCCACTCCAGCACGTTTCGTACGCAGACCCTGAAGGAGCCGAGGTGGACCGGGATGTGCTCCGCTTGAGCGACGATCCTCCCCTCCCCGTCGGCCACGGCGCAGCTCAGATCAACCCGCTCCCTGATGTTCGGGGAAAGCGCCGACCGCTTCAGCGCGACCCCCATCTCCTCCGCGATGAAGACCGTGGCCTTGTGGATGAGCTCCCACGACGGCATGCTAGCCCACCCGAACGAGCCTCAGCTCGCCGAGGTTACCCACGCTGAACTCCCACCCTGGTGGCACCACGGTCGTGGAGGAGTACTCCTCAACGATCGCCGGCCCCTCGCCCACGAAGCCGACCGGAAGGCTCTCCCTCCTGTAAACGGGTGTCTCAACCCACCCGTCTTCAAAGAAGACCCTCCTCGAACCCGGCTTCACCGGCTCGCCCGCCGGGGGCCGCGGTAGCCCGGGCTTGGGCCTCAGCTTCACTGCGAAGACCCTGGCCACGACGATCTCCACGTCCAACCCGAGCGTAAAGCCGAAGGTTGCCTCATGCCTCTCCTCGAAGGCTCGCTTCACGGATTCGAGGCTTGCGGGCCTTCCCACGGGTACCGTGAGCTCCCATCCCTGACCCCTGTACCTGACGTCGGCGCTCCTAACGAAGTAATCGGCGTGGCCGAGCCTCTCCGTCAACGACTCCTCCATCCTCCTGTACGTCTCCTCCAGCGCCTCAGGGTCGGGGTAGGCGCTTCTCGCCTCAAACCTCCAGTCCGCGGCGAGCAAACCCCACGCGCTGAACAGGCCGGGGTGGGGTGGCACAAGCACCTCTCTGATCCCCAGCTCCTCCGCCAGAAAGGCTGCGAACTGCGGTCCAGCGCCCCCGAAGGCTACGAGGACGTGGTCCGCCGGGTCGAAGCCCCTCTCCACGGTGACGAGCCTCACACCCCTCGCCATCTCCAGGTTGATCAGCTCCAAGGCCCTGGCAGCCACATCCGCCGGGTCGCCGAGCCTGGAGAGGGCTGTCTCCGCGGCTCTCCTGTCCAAGCGCAGGCTGCCGTCGAGCAGGCTTTCACCGAGCCTACCCAGCACGAGGTTCGCGTCCGTGACCGTCGGCTCGCGGCCGCCCCTACCGTAGCAGGCCGGCCCGGGCTCCGAACCCGCGCTTACGGGGCCCACCGCTAAGGCTCCCGCCTCATCCCTCCAGATGATGGTTCCTCCCCCAGCGGACACCTCGGCCAAGTCGATGAACGGGAACCTGACCGGGTGGCCGGAGCCCTTGACTACGCGGCCGTGGTGTGACTCGCCTCCCACCTCGTACTCCGTCGTCACCTCCACCTCGCCGTTCGCCACGACGGCCGCCTTCGCCGTCGTGCCGCCCATGTCGAAGCTGATGACCCTGCCGAGGCCCAGCATCCTGGCCAGCTCCGCCGCGGCTACGGCACCGGCCGCGGGCCCGCTCTCGATGATCTGCACCGGCCTCTCTGCCGCCTCCCTCGAGTCCACAAGCCCGCCGCTGCTCGACATCAGGTAGAGCCCCCTGACTCCTATCCCCTCCAGCTCACCCGCCAGGCTGGTGAGGTACCTCGAGACTAGAGGTTGCAGCACCGCGTTGACGAGGGTCGTTGAAGCCCTCTCGTACTCCCGCGGCTCCGGGGCGACGCGGTGGGACAGCGAGACGTACCGAACGTGCTTCGACAGGATCCTACCAGTCAGCTCCTCATGCTCGGGGCGCAGGTAGGAGTGGAGGAGGCAGACGGCTGCGCTCTCGACGCCCAGCTCCCTCAGCTTCAGGCCCAGCTCCTCGACCTCGGCCTGATTCAAAGGCTTCAGAACTCTGCCGCTCGCGTCAACCCTTTCGTCGAGCTCGAAGCGCAGCTCCCTCGGGGCTAGCGGCCTAGGCTTCTCGAAGAAGAGGTCGTAGAGGCGGGGCCGATTCTGCCTCCCAATCTCGATGATATCCCTGAAACCCTTCGTTGTGACGAAGGCGGTACGGGGGGGCTCCAACCCCCTCTGCCCCCTCAGCGCGTTCGTGGCGAGCGTCGTGGCGTGGACGACCTCCCTCACCGGGCTTCTTGCGGCGATCCTTCTCAACCCCTCGACAACCGCTCTCTCAGGCTCACGCGGCGTGGAGAGGACCTTGAGGAAACCCAACTGCCCGTCGCGCGATAGGTACAGGAGGTCGGTGAAGGTCCCGCCGACATCGACGGCGGCAAGCATCGAGGGTTCGCTAACCCAGCCTATAAAAGCTGAGTGCAGGATCAAGAGGGTGAGCACCGCGCTGCGAAGGTTATACCTGACCCGTCGACGAGCCTGCGCCAAAACCCTGCGCCGCAACTAAGAGGCGACCTTGGTCGCTACATCCGGGTAGGCCTGAGCGCGGCTGAAGCTTCAGGGGGTGCAGGACCCACTTGCCCAATGCGGAAACAAAGTTTCGGGTTTTACCAGTTGCGCCTAATCCGCCTATCAAAAAACCTAGACCTGTAGATTCACTTGTATCGAAGGGGTATTCTAAGCTCAGTGCTTTTGTCGAATATGTGTAGGTTCGCGGGATCGAGGTACAGCGTAACGTCCCTCCTTGTTGGCTTCTCCCTGGCCAAAACTCGGAGGGTGGTACCTCCAACATCGACGTGGAGGATGTACTCGTTCCCCAAGTTTTCGATCAATAGGAGTTCACCCTTCAGTTCCAACCCCCTCGGGACTGGCTGCAGGCTGAGGTCCTCAGGCCTGACTCCTACGATAACCTGCTTGCCAACGTATTCCTCTGGGACGTTGTTGACGGGGATCCTGGCGAAACCGGCATCTATACAAGCCTCCTGCACCACTCCATCGAAGAAGTTGATTGGTGGAGACCCGATGAAGTGCGCAACGAACCGGTGGACCGGCTCTCGATAGATTTCGTCGGGTGTCCCCACTTGCACCAGCCTACCCTTGTTCATCACCGCGATTCTATCCGCTAGAACCATCGCCTCGACCTGGTCGTGCGTGACGTACAGCGTCGTGATCCTCAGCGGAATCACGGGCGAAGATGTAGCAAGGCTAGCGAGGGAGCTCCACTGCAACGTAATCGCGGTTTTCGCCAGGGATGCTTGGGGGAGGGCCTACTACAATAGTGGGGCTACAAGGAAAGCCGCAGCTCTCGGCTCGAGGGATTTCATACGTGAGTTAGTTGAAGCCGCCAGAAAGTCAAACCTTAAGGTAGTTGTAATGGTTGGCCACACGACTGACCCTGAGCTTTACAGCGCAAACCCGGATTGGGCCCAGAGGAGGCTAGACGGCTCGGTCATCCACATGGATACAAACCCCTCCCAGGAGGCTAACCCGGAACTGAGATGGCCGTTGATGTGCTTGAACTCCCCATTCCTCGAGAGGGTTTTGAAGGAAGTGAGTGAAGTGCTTGCCTACGGTGTTGACGGCGTTTTCCTCGACTCCTTCAGGTACATGCCGGACCTGGAGAGAGCTTGCTTCTGCGAGAGGTGCAGGAAGCTCCATAGGGATGAAACGGGGCGGGATCTACCTGCGACCGAGGACTGGGATTCCCTGGCCTACAGGGAGAGCTTCCTGTGGAGGTACAAGGTCAACGTCAAAGCGATCGAGCGCATTTACAACCTAGTCAAATCTCTAAGCAGGAATGCTCTACCCGTTTACAACAGCCACCCAGCCGGGTGGAAGGGTAGGGCAAACACGATTGTTGAGATGGCTAGGGACCACCTGGATGTAGTCTTCGCCGAGTGCTCTGAAGCGGACTACCAGCCCCCCGGTTTCCTAGCGGAAATGGTGAAGCTAACGCAGGCGCTCAGCGGGGGTAAGAGGGTCTGGGCTACCAGGAACGTGTTCCACATGGCGCTTACAACCACGCCGACGACGCCGATCGTGATCAAGCAGGGAGTCAGGGAGATTTTCGCGGCCGGCGGCGATCCGATGATCCTCGTGTTCAGCTCCGCTTTTGCGCAAACCAGCTCGTACCGCAGACCCGTATCCGAGGTGATGGCGGAGGTTGAAAGGCTTGAGGAGTTTATGGAGGGCGTTGAAAGGGTGAGGTACGCTGGCGTGGTCTATTCGAATCGGAGCAGAGACTGGGCTGGTCGAGGGGATCCGAGACACGTTACGGATGAGGTGAGGGGGCTCTACTACGCCCTTGCCTACAACGGCTTCCCGGTGGACTTCATCTCTGACTCTCGGTTGGATGAAGGCCGCCTCGCGGGCTTCGCTGGCATCCTCCTAGGTAACACGGCTTCCCTCTCTGAGCGCGCGGCAGCGCAGCTTGAGGCGTTCGTCGGAAGGGGTGGGGGCTTAGTGGCCTCCTTCCTAACGTCGAAGCTGGATGAGATGGGGAGGAGCCTCGAGGAGTTTCGGCTTTCAAGGCTTCTCGGAGTCTCCTACAGGGGTACGCTAAAGGCTAACTGGAGCTACGTGGTTATCACGGGCGATCATCCGGTTGTCAGAGGGGTTCCCGACCCAATCATAGTGTGGGGGGACTTTGACAGGGTGTTCAGGGATAGGAGGGTGCCGCCCTCACTCGCTTGGCATGCTATAGTGGAGCCTATAGAAGGCTCGCGAGTGCTAGGTAGGGTTGCGCTAGCGGCTGGGGAGTACGGGTACGAGTACGAAAACGGGAGATCCCCACCGCTCCTCGGACCGGAAACGAGCACTCCAGCTATCGTAGTAGGAGAGCAGCGCAGAACGGTTTACTTCAGCGGGCAGCTGGGGAGACTCTACTGGAGGCTTGGGCTCCCCCATTATGAGGCTCTGATCGAGGGGGCTGTTAAGTGGGTGGCTGGCGAACCGCCGCTGAGGGCTTTCAGTAGGGGGCTCGTGCTCTTCGAGCCTTATGTGAGGAGCGGCCAGCTCCTGATCCACCTCGTCAATCTAACGTTCGATAGAAGGATCATCCTGAGGGGGAACACTGATGATCCCACGATGTGGCATTCCACAGTTGAAACCGTCATGCCGCCGAGAGAAACCGTGCCCGTGGACGTTACGATTGAAATCAAGGGTTTCGAACCTCGTAAGGCAAGATCAGCTCTTACGGGCCGCGCGCTTGATCTAGTCGATGGTAGGCTCTCCTTGAAACTCGATGAGTACGAGATGGTAATCATCGACTTGTAGGAGCGTAACGCAGCGTTACTGCGGCGCGACGTCGGAGGTCGGTCGTCCCTACGCTCATTTGAAGGTCTCTACTCGAACTCTATGGTAGCCGGGGGCTTGTCAGTGACGTCGTAGAGCACGCGAGCCACCTCCGGCACTTCGTTGATGATGCGGTTGGCGATCCGCTTGAGCAGCAGGTAGGGGAGCTCGCTGGCCCTAGCCGTAACCGCGTCCTCGCTCTCCACCACCCTCACAGCTACTATGTAGCCGTAGACCCTCTTACCCCCTTTGACTCCCGTTGCCCTACCCTCGAGGAGGACGGCGAAGGCCTGGAAGGCGCCCAAGCCCCGAGTCTCCTCCTCAACGATCCTCGTGGCCCTCCTCACGATGTCCACCTTCTCCGGCGTCGCCTCGCCCACAACCCTGATGAGGAGCCCGGGACCGGGGAAGGGCATCTTCTCCGAGATCTCCTTCGGGAGGCCCAGGTACCTGGCCAGCTGCCTCACCTGCGGCTTGTACAGCTCCCTGAGGGGTTCAACCACTTCGAAGCCGTAAGCCCTGGGGTCCAAACCCAGCTGCACCAGCACGTTGTGCTGCGTCTTCACCCCGCCCACGGTCTCGATGATGTCGGGCGCGATCGTGCCCTGCACCAGGAACCTAGCCCCCCAGCTCTTCGCGGCTCTCCCTAGCACGGTGTAGAAGGTGTGCCTGAACGCCTTCCTCTTCTCCTCAGCGTCCCTCAACCCCCTAACGGCGTTGTAGAACTCATTCTTCGCGTCGATCAACTCCACATCTAGCCCGAGGCTCCTTAGGAGCTGGACCGTCGCCTCTGGCTCGCCCAACCTCCTGAAGCCGTCATCGATGTACACTGCCTTCAGCCGGTCGCCGAGCGCAATCCTCGCTATCAGCGCTGAGACGGTGCTGTCAACACCGCCCGAGCAGGCGGCAATCGCACGCTCACCGCCCACCCTCGACCTTACTTCCTCCACTGCCTTCTCGAGGAAGGCTTTCGGATCGAACTCCACGCGGCCCACGGGCGTTTGCCATTAAAAACTTTTCGATGGCGGCTTGCTCTCGTAGAGTAGCACCCTATCAACCTCCTCGTTTAATCCGGGCTCCCTGCTCCAGCTCGGGTCGACAGCCTCGATCCAGATCAACCAGCGGCCGCGCTCCACGTCTTGAGCCACGCCAGCGTAACCGTGGATGGGGTAGCGGGGGTGCTCGTAGATCGAGCCCGGCGCCCACTTCGCCTCGAAGATCCGCTCGAGGTTCAACCCCCGGTAATCTATGACGTAGGCGGCGAAGGTATCGGTCAGGTGGGCGCCTTTCACCACCTCTCTCGTGGCAACACCGATGATCACGGGGCCTGTGCAGCCGGCGAAAATGGAGCCGTAGAGGAGGAAGTAGGGCTTCTGCTCCTCGCCATCCAACCGGGGAATCCCCAGCTTCACCCACCGGCGCCCATCCTCGCTGACTGCCAGCGCCGTCCTGACCGAAAGCCCACCCGCGTTGGCCTTGTAGAGGCAGATGTAGCGCCCATCGACGATGTCGATCGTCGGGTCCCTAGCCTCCACCGCATCGTAGTCCCTATCGCAGCGGAGCACAAACCCTTCACCGCGCCAGGGCCCCGCCGGGTCGTCTGAGGACAGCAGGTAGGTCTCCCATCTTCCGCCCACGTCAAGGGAGGCGTAGAGCATGTACCTCCCCGTCAGCGGGTCGCGGAGGATTTGCGTCCCCTCGATGCTGAGCACCTTTAAGCCGCACATATCGCTTAACTCCTCCTTGCTTAACCTGCAAGCGAGCGTGAAGTTCTCCCCATCGCTAGAGCGGTAAACTTCGATTGCGAACCCCCTCTCCGGCCAGCTCCTAGGCCTACTGGTGAGCAGGAACTCGCGGTCGAGAGGGTCCAGCCAGAGCTTCCCAGCGCCAGCCCAAGAGCCCGGCTCGAACCGCGGTGGATCGAGAAGCACCTTCTTGAACCTCCTCCAAGCCAGTAAGGCTTGGGGAGGCAGGAGGCCCTGCCACACGTCTTCCTATTTCAGGGCACGTAAAAAACGATTGTTTCCCCGTTGTCGCGGATATGGAGTGCGTTTACGTGAAACGGTTTCACAGTGGAGTCCTTAATAGCCGGCGTGGAGCAGGGCTCCCCCGTGGGGGTGACCGTTTTCAGGTTGACGGTTTCAACAGCGTTGGCGGTTGTTACCGGCCTGCTCGCACAGGTAACCTTCAGGCTAGGGCCCGTGCCCTACACGATGCAGAACGCGGGCGTCGTCCTCTCGGGGTTGCTGCTACCACCTCGCTGGGCTCTGCTGTCCCAGCTCCTGTACCTAGCGCTCATCGCGACGGGCTTGCCTCTAGCCGCGGGCCTCAGAGGCGGAGTGGGGATCCTCCTCGGGCCGACCGGAGGCTACCTGGCCGCCTTCCCCCTTGCAGCTCTACTGACGGCCGTGCTGAGGGAGCTCTACGAGAGGGGCTGCGGAAGAACTCTGCGCGAGGCGGGTAGGCGGGACCTAGTCGCGCTGTGGCTCCTTTCGTGCGCCGCTGCAGTGCCGATCTACCTGCTGGGTTACCTGGTGTTTGCACGGTGGGTTTCCGCAGACCCTAGGCTCGCGGCGTGGGTTATGGGCGCTTCCCGGCTCTTTGGGGTGCGGGATGCGGCGCTGGCGATCCCCCTGGTTTCAGTACTCATCTTCATCCCGCAGGACTTCGCGATGGATCACGCGCTCGCCGTGTTAGCCGCTTGGCGAGTTGCTAGGTCGCTTAGCCGCGAGTACAGCCTTTTAACTCGGGGGTGATGCGTGGGGGCGTGAGCGGCGAGCTGGAGGCCGCCCTACTGGGGGAGCTGGCGCTGAGCCCCGGTTTTGTCTCGGGGGAGAAGCTGGCGCGAGCCCTCCGCGTCTCCCGTGCGACTGTGAGCAGGCTGGCGAGGAGGCTGGTCGAGGAGGGGTACCCGGTTGAGGCCCACCCTAAGCTGGGTTACAGGCTCGTCGCGAGCGACGACCTGAGCGCGGCGGCCCGCTACGTTGGCGCGCTAAAGGCGTCCCTACCCTTCACCCTCTGCTACCTCGAATCCTGCTCCTCAACCCAGGAGGTTGCGGCTGCTCTCGCTGAGGCTGGAGCGGGTGAGGGTACCGTGGTTGTGGCGGAGGAGCAGACGGCGGGCAGGGGGAGGCTCGGTAGGAGCTGGGTCTCCCCCAGGGGGGGCCTCTGGTTCACAGTTCTGCTGAGGCCCGAGAGCCTCCGTCTATCGCACCTGCTGAGCTTGACGGCGGGCGTCGCGGTGGCCAGGTCGCTTCGGGAGCTTTTCGGCGTCGACGCAGGGTTGAAGTGGCCGAACGACGTGCTAGTTGAGGGGAGGAAGGTTGCCGGGATCCTCGTCGAGGGTAGCGTGGAAGCGGACAGGATACACTACGCGCTGCTGGGCGTCGGGATCAACGTCAACAACGATCTACCACCCGAGCTCAGGGGCTCGGCTTCATCGCTGAAGGAGTTCACGGGGCGCCCCCTGCCGCGGGTCCCCCTACTGCTTAAAGTCCTCAAGGAGCTCGACAGAGCCTACAGCTCGCTGCGCTCGGGTGCGGTGGAGAGCGTGCTAGGCGAGTGGAGGCGCCTGTCCGTAACGCTCGGGAAGCGCGTGAAAGTGCTGTCAAGCGACGGAGTGTTCGAGGGGGTGGCCTTGGACATCGATGAGTGGGGTGGCCTCCTAGTGGAGAGCCGAGACGGAGGACAAAGGGTCTTCTATGCGGGGGATATCGTCCACCTCAGGTGAAAGCCTGCTCTGAAGCTCACGCTTCCACCCAACTGCTCACATCTCCAACCCGTACCCCCGTTCGGCGCGCTCAAGGCGTGCAGGAGGCATCAGCACATGAATGGGCAATCACCGCTCAGCACTCGGCAAATACATCATCTGCCGTGCAGGTGCGGCTGCCGGCTTTTAAGCTTAGCTGAGGAGGGGGAGTTTCACGCTCCTCCCCTCCCTTCCGCTGATGTAGACGGCCTCGATGATCTCCTGCGCCTTTACAGCGTCCTCAACCGTGATGAAGGGGTTCCTGCCGGTCTTGACAGCATCGATGATGTCGTCGAGGGCGTTGCGCGCGGGTGGCTGCGGTGGAACCGGCTTGACCCACCCCTTCTCCCTCGTGTAGTACATGAGGCCGATCCAAGTCCTCAGCGCCGATCCTCTGCTGCCGTAAACCTCCAGAGGGGACCAGGGCATGTGCTCGACTAGCTGGGTCCAGCCAGCGTCGAGGATCCCCAGCGCGCCCCCGGAGAACCGGATGACGCCCACCCCCTGATCGTCGATGCTGTAGGCTCCCGTCACGTTGCCCGTGAGGCCCTGCACTTCGACAGCCTCCTCCCCGAGCACGAACCGGAGTAGATCAGCGCCGTGGATGCCCAGGTCGAGGAAACCCCCGCCACCCGCGAGCTCGCGCGACGCAAACCAGGCTGACCAGCCGCTGAACCAGCGGTCGATTGCCGCTGAGTGCGCAACCCTCACCCTAGCCATGCACACGCGGCCCAGTTCGCCGCTCTGCACCAGCTCCCTCAGCTTGAGGATCTCGGGGTTGAAGCGGGAGTTGAACCCTGTCGTGAAGAGGATGCCGTGCCTCCTCACGATGCTGCGGATCTCCAGGGCCATCCGGAGGTCGGAGCCGATGGGTTTCTCGCAGAACACGTTGATACCCCTCTCAGCGGCAGCCTTCACGTGCTCCCCGTGCATGCTGTTCTCGCTATCGATGACGGCGAGGTCCAGCCCCTCCGCGAGCAGGGCCTCAAGCCTGCTGTAGAACTTGATACCGTACCTCGAGGACAGCTGAAGCCCCCTCTGCTCGTCGTGATCGTAAGCCCCCACGATCTCCACGTCGGGGCGAGCCTTCAACTGCTCGATGTGGCCGGGAGCATGGACGTGTGCTAAACCGATGATGCCGACCTTAAGCTTCGCCACGGGGGGCACTCCGACCGCTCGGAATTAACGGTATCGCGCCCGCCGGCGCGGTGGAGCGGTTCTCCGCAGCGCGGGGTTCACTCGCGGGGCTCTAGGGGCGCGTTGGCACTCCCAGCTCTTCAGCTAGCCGCCTAAGCTTCCTGTCGTACGTTGCGAGCTCAGCGTTGAGCGTGAGGGCTAAAGCGAGGATAACACAATCGTTCAGCTCCCTGATGGGGGCGTTGCGCTCCGCCCAGAGCTGCACACCCCTCTGCACGACGTGAAGCGGCTCGCATAGAACGTTGTACTCCGCCAGCTCCCGGATCTTCGTTAAGACAAACAGGGGGTCCCGAGTAAGTTCCGCAATAACCCTGATGTACTCGTAAACCACGATCTGCGGTATCACAGAGTCCCTCTCGTTGAGCAGCTTCAAGCTCTCCTCGTGGAACTCGCTGTCCTCCACGCTCGCGTAGACGAGCACATTGGTGTCAAGGACGAGCATGCCCTAGGGCGAGAACGCTCTATCGGCGATCTCCTCGATCTCCTCGACGCTCAGCGCTCTACCGAGCTTGATCGTCGACCACTTCCTCCTCACAGGCTTCAGCAGGGCTACACCATCCCGCAGCTCGAACTCCACGTAGTCCCCCTCCCTAATCCCCAAAGCCTCTCTCACCTCCACCGGTATGGTGACTTGGTAGTTCCTGGTGACCTTAACCCTCACGAGATTGATAATGAAAACTAGAATATAAAGATGACTACTAGGATTGCGCGCTGCATATTTACGCGGGCCGTGATCTTGCCGGTGATGTCGCTGGACGAGTTCCTGGGGCTGCCGCGGTCGAGGATCCGGATCGGTACTTCGGGCTGGGACTACGACGACTGGGTCGGCCCCTTCTACGATAGCGACAGGGGCATGTTCACCAGCTACGCGAAGCTGTTCGACACTGTTGAGGTCAACTCCTCGTTCTACACCCTGCTGAGTGAGAGGTTCTACGAGGGGCTCGCCAGGTCAGCCCCACCGGGCTTCTACTTCTCAGTGAAGATGTACAGGGGGGTCACGCACAAGAGGCTGCTGAACCCGAAGTTCGTCGAAGCCGAGCTCAACGCCTTCCTAAAGTCCATCCATCCCCTCGCCAGGCAGAAGAAGCTGGGTGCGGTGCTCATCCAGCTCCCACCGAAGGAGAGGTGGGAGCTGCCTTGGTTCGAGGAGTTCCTCGCCCTACTCCCCCAGGGCGTGAGGTTCGCAGTGGAGTTCCGCGACCCGAGCTGGATCAACAGCGAGGTCTTCAACCTGCTCAGGAGGTACGGGGTGGCCTACGTCATCGTCGACGAACCCCTTCTCCCTCCCATAACTGAAGTGACCGCCGGGTTCGCGTACGTGAGGTGGCACGGGAGGGGGGAGCGACCATGGTACTACTACCACTACAGCCTCGAGGAGCTGAAGCCGTGGGCCGAAAAGGTGAGGCAACTGGCGGAGCAGGTTGAGCTGCTCCTCGGCTACTTCAACAACCACTTCAGGGGCTTCGCCCCCCACAACGCCCTCCAGATGCTCGCGCTGCTGGGCCTCGCGGACAGCCGGCAGCTGGAGATGCTGTCTCGGATGGACAGGTACTTCTCCTCAGCCCCTCCAGTCGCTAAAAGCGTGGTCCGCGAGCTGGAGGAAGGTAGGATCGAGGAGTTCCTGAAGGCTTTGGCCGGTGATCGGAGGTTCCAGCGGGCTCTCGAGATCGGCGACGCGGAGGTCCAGTACACGCTGACGAGCGAGGGGGTTACAGCCCGCGTGAAGAGCTACCGCGTCGAGGTGGACCGAGTGGGTCGGAGGCTCTACCACGACTGCGAGGATTGGAGGAAGTCGCTGGAGTCGAAGAGGTTCTGCAAGCACCTGGTGAAGCTCTTCCTCGCTCTGCCGAGAGACGCTTCGAGAGAGCTGCTTCAGGACATCGCAGCCAACCTGGAGGAGTGGGAATTCGCCGGCTGAAGGATGGGCTCGAAACTCACCCCCCTGATCAAGCCGGAGAGGATCGGGCTGGAGGGCTTGGAGGGCAGAGTGCTGGCCGTCGACGCGCTGAACGCTATCTACCAGTTCCTCGCGCTGGTCAGGGATGCGAGGGGCGAGCCGTTGAGGAACAGCAGGGGCCAAGTCACTTCGCACCTTGTGGGCTTGGCGACCCGCTTCTCCAGGCTCGCCTTCGAGCACAACTGCAAGTTCATTTTCGTCTTCGACGGCCCCCCGCACCCCCTGAAGCGGGCGGAGATCGCGAGGAGGAGGGAGCTGAGGGAGAGGGCGCTGGAGGAGTACAGGAGGCTGATCGAAGCGGGCGAGTACGAGAAGGCCTTCTCCAAGGCCGTGGTATCGGCGACCGTGGACGAGTGGATCCTCGGAAGCAGCAGGAAGCTGCTCAAGCTCATGGGCTTCCCCATCGTCGACGCTCCCCACGACGCTGAAGCCCAGGCCGCGCTCATCGTCTCGAGGGGGGAGGCTTGGGCGGTGGCCAGCCAGGATTGGGACTCGCTGCTGTACGGCGCCCCCCGGCTCGTGAGGTACGTGACGCTGACGGGTTTCGAGTGGCTTCCCAGCAAGATGGCGGCGAGAAAGCTAGAGCCCGAGCTGGTCGAGCTCGACAGGCTCCTCGGCTCCCTCCAGCTGACACGCAGGCAGTTGGTCGAGGTAGCCGTGCTCTCGGGGACCGACTACAACAAGGGTGTGAAGGGGATTGGGCCGAAGAGGGCGTACAAGCTCATCAAGCTGTACGGGAGCCTCGATCGGCTGCCCTCGAGGATCAGGGAGCTACTGCCAGCCAACTACCGCGAGATCGTCGAGCTCTTCCTCAACCCTCCCGTGAGAGAGGACTACGAGATCGTCTTCACCGAGCCCCAGAGCGAGGAGCTGTACAGGTTCCTGGTCGAGGAGAACAGCTTCTCGCACGATAGAGCCGAGCTCGTGATCGCCAGGCTGGAGAAGGCCTGGGCGAGAGCCCGCCAGAGCACGCTTGAGTCGTTCTTCTAGGGAATAGCGTTATAGCCGGCGGTTCCCCAACCAACAAGGTGCCCGCGCTAATCAAGGAAGTTGTGCTGGAGAACTTCATGAGCTACAAGTACGCTAGGGTCCCCCTAGCGCCGGGCATCAACATAGTCACGGGGCCCAACGGTTCGGGTAAGAGCAGCCTCCTCCTCGGCATCAGCGTTGCGCTCGGTCAGACGTACACGGAGAGGGGGCGCAGGTTGAGCGACCTGATTAGGCGCGGCGAGGAGGCAGCCCGAGTGACGGTTGTCATCGACAATCGCCCCGTGGATGGGCGCCGCCCCCTCCCTTGGTTCCGGAGCGACGAGGTGTTCTTCACGCGGTACCTGAGGATCGACGGCCAGTACTGGCACGAAGTGAACGGGAGGGTTGTCACGAAGGCTGAGGTCAAGAGGTACCTATCGAGGCTGGGCCTAGACCCCGACAACGCGCTGATCATCATGCACCAGGGCGTGGTGGAGGAGTTCGCCTTCCTCTCGCCCCAGGAGAGGCTCAGGCTGCTCGAGGAAGCCGTGGGCCTGGCGGGGTACAGGGAGAGGGTACTGGCGGCGAAGAGGATGCTAGCTGAAGGCGCGAAGAGCGCGGAGGAGGTTAAAAGCGCGCTCGCTAGAGCCCGGGAGGCTCTCAAGTACTGGAGCGAGGTTTACGAGAGGTACAGGAGGAGGAGGGCGCTCGAGGAGAGCCTCAAGCTGCTGCGCAGGGAGCTCGCCTGGGCCAGAGTGCGGGACGCGGAGGCCGACCTGAGGGCGGTTGAGGAGGAGCTCAGCAGGGTTACGCTGGAGCTGAAGGGGGTGGAGGAGGCGCTGGGGGTGCTAGGCTCGAGGGAGGAGGAGCTGAGGGCTGAGCTGGGCTCAATTGAGCGGCAGATCACCAGCGGCGCACTGGGCCTCGCCGAGGGTCTGGCGATGCTGCGCAGCGTCTGGGAGGGGTTGGTCGACGTGGTCGCGTCGGCCCGCGTGAAAGCCTTTGAGCGTAGGCTTCTGATCGCCGAGCGGGAGGAGTTGGAGGCCCGCCGCCGCAGGGCTGCGGAGAAGGTTAGGGCGCTCGAGGAGAAGGCGCTCGAGGAGGGCGAGAGGGTGGAATCAGTGAGGAGCGTTGAGGAGATACAGGAGGAGATCCGGTCGGTGGAGCTCTCCCTCGCGGCCATCGGCGAGATACCGGCGGAGGTTGAGGAGGCCTACGGGAAGCTACTCGAGGAGTACCGAGAGCTGGAGAAGAGGGCTGTGGAGCTGGAGGAGAACAAGAGGAGGTTGGAGGAGGAGCTGGAGAAGCGGATCAGCCTCTGGAGGGAGAAGGTGTCCGCGGTTGTGGAGGACGTCGACAAGCTGTTCTCCGCAATGCTGGCCAAGCTGGGGGCCAGCGGCAGCGTCAGGTTGGCGGAGAGCGGGGACGTTGAGAGCGCGGGCCTCGAGATCCTCGTCGGTTACGGCGGTGCAGCACCCGCACCGCTCAACCCCTACTCCCTGAGCGGGGGTGAGAGGACCGCCGCAGTCGTCTGCTTCTTCCTCGCCCTCCAGAACCACGTTAAATCCCCCTTCAGAGCCGTGGACGAGTTCGACGTGCACATGGACCCGCGCAACAGGGATGCTGTGCTAAACATGGTTTTCGAGCTCGCCGAGGCGAGTCCAGGCGTCCAGTACGTCGTGATCACACCGGGCCCCCTCACTAAGCTGCCCGAGAACGCCCACACGCTCATCATCCAGAAGGTCAGGGGGAGGACGCTTGTCTCACTGAGCAGGGGTGGGGGACGTGTCAGCTGAGGGTAGGTTAAGGGAAATCCTGGAGGAGATCGTTGAAACCCTGAGAGCCTCACCCGACCCCTTCAGGGTTAGGGTAAGGGAGCTGCTCGACGAGCTGGCTTCGCTCCTGCCGAAGCTCAAGGTGGAGGAGCTGCCCCTGGACGCGGAGCTGATCTACAGGCTGGCCGAGGTCGTGAGAAGGCAGGAGGAGTGGCTGGCCAGCGAGGCCTCAGCCGTGGCTTTGGGCCGCCTCGTGGCCGCGCTGAAGGTGCACGCGCTGGGGGAGAGGGAGCTGGCCCTTCAGCTCCTCGGCGCGTGGAGGCCGATTGTCGAGCTGGAGCAGGTCACGTTCACCGACATCCTGAGGGCTGTCGAGTACATGGGCGGTAGGAAGCCGAGGGCAGCCTTCGAGGGTGGGGAGGAGCAGACGCCGGTTGCGACGCGCGAGCTTGCGGCTGAGCTGGGAATACTCTCTCAGGTTGAGCTAGAGAAGGTGGTTGAAAGGGTGAGGGAGAGGTTGAACCGGCTGCTGGAGGTTGAGGAGGCGGTGAGCTACGCGGAGGCCGTTCGTGGCGGGAGCAGCTACGAGACTTACTTGAACGCGTACGCTCTCTCGCTCCTCGCCAGCAGCGGGGAGTTCTCTGTGGTCTACGACCCCCTGGCCGACGAGTTCTACGTCACGAGGAGTGGCGGCGGGGAAGCTTCGTCCCTGGCGATACCGCTGGAGCGGGTGGTGGAGGATGCCCGCTAGAGTCCCCTCGGCGAAGCTCAAGCGTGCAGCCAGGCTCCTCTTCTACAGGAGCGGGGCTAGGCCGGGGGTTAGAGGGTGGGAGCTGGCTAGGGCATTAGGCGAAGACTACGTGGAGGTCGTTAAGGCCCTCAACTCGATCCTCGAGGTGCTGGGCCTCGAGGCAGTCGCAGTGGACGAGGAGGGGAGGAAGCTGAAGCTTGAGGGGGACCTTAGGAAGGCTCTCTTCCTAGTCGTCCTGAAGGAGCCCCCGAGCATCGAGGAGGCCAAGACGAGCGGCTGGAGGATCGATGATCTAGCCGTGCTCTCCTCCTCCCTCCTCTACCTCGTAGCAAGGGGAGGGAGCGCGCCGCGCAGCGAGCTGTTGAACATCCTGAAGTCCAAGTTTAAGGGGCCCCGGCTCACCTACACCTTCGAGAGGCTCATACGCCTCGGCTACCTGGAGGAGGGGGAGGGCGACACCGTATCTATCGGTTGGAGGGCCCGTGTCGAGGTGGACTTGGATAAGCTAGCCGGCTTCAGCGGCGTCGTTGCGAGCCCCTGAGGCCAGCACCCTGTGCCGCTCGTGCGAGCATGGACCTCACCTTTTCCCTATGCTTGGCCCAGAGAAGCTTGAGCAGCTGCTCACGCCCGCCGTGGAAACCGGCCAGCACCTCCTTCACTTCCCGGAAGCTGAGCCCCGCCGCCCTGGCTAGAACTGCCGCTGCTCCGTACCTCTCGAAGAGCGAGGCGCTGAGGGTCAGCCTCCTGCAGCCGCCCTTTCTCGCGCACCTCTCAACTCTAGCGGCCATCTCCTCCTCGGGAACAGCGTCGAAGGCCAGCCTGCCGGAGCCGCAGTTTGGGCACACTACCCCCTCGCCCAGCTCGGAGATCGGGAGTTCAAAGATGCTGCCGCACTCGGTGCAGTAGAAGGAGGCGAAGGATTGCAGCACCTTCACCTTGAAGAGCGCGTAGGAGATGAGCTCCCTCTTCTCCGGCATCGCGGGCTCCAGCCCCTCTCGCAGGCTCCGCTCAGCCTCGAGAGTCAGCGGGCTCGGCCCCCTAACTGCTACAACGCGAATCTCCCCGCTCCTCACCGCGGCCACGACCGCGAGGGCCCTATCGACGTCCATGTCCCTCTGCAGCACCTCCTTCATCGCCTCCTCGTAGGCCGGAGTCCCCTTGAGCGCGCCCACCAGCCTCTCCAGATCCCCCCTTGTGAGCCTCGCACCGGGAGCCAGAACGCCCATCCTCCTCGCAACCTGCTGCAGCCTCCACCTGAAAGCCCTGCTCTCCTCGACTGCCGCCCTCAGGTACCGGAGGAAGGTCTCCGCGTCGGTTTCCCGGAGGATCTCCACCACCTCCTCCGCTGTAACGTTCTCGCACCGGAGGACGATCCTGTAGGGCTTCTCCGCCGAGTAAGCGGGCAGCCCGAGCCGCCGAGCCAGCCTGTAGGCGAGGTACTTGCCCAAAGCCCGGTTCACTCGGTTGCCGTAGTGGGCGTGGACGACCATCACCCCCTCCCCCGCCTCCTCCACAACGATCAACCGGTCGCTGGGCACCGGCAGCCCCAGGCGCACCATCTCGTAGACCGGTGCCAGAGCGCGCTCGAACAGCGAGCGGTCAACCCCGTAGCTCTCAGCGAGCTTCTGCGCCAAGACCTCGAGCGGAACACCCCTCTCCGCCTCCTCGGCCGCTAACCCCCGGATCCTACCCACCTCCAGAGCGACTTCGTGGGGGACGGGGATCTCCTCCCCCACCCAGCTCGGCACCGCGCTCTCGAAGTCCTCGACCGGCTCGACGTACACCACCTCCTCGGTGAGCGCAACCACCTCCCACGGCCTCCCAGCCATGATGAAGCGAGCACCGATCTCGCAGTACTCGGCGACGAAGTAGTCGTCCAGCACGCCGATCGGCTCGCCCGTGGACCTTTCAACGACGACGTACTGCTCCACCTCGGGTATCGTGGTGAGAGCGCCGTAGAAGTAGTCGTAGCACCGCCTTCCCGCCGGCCTCAAACGGTCGCCGTAGACTCTGATCAAACCGATGCTCCTGAGGAACTCCGCAACCCGCTCCAGCTCCTCCCTCTCCAGATCCCTGTAGGGTTCAGCCCCCCTCACAAGCTGGTAGGCCTCCTCCAGCGTGACGGGCTCTGACATCGCTAGGCCGACCAGCTCGTGTGCAAGAACGTCGTACGGCTTCCTCGGGATCTCTGAGGGCTCGATAAACCCCTGCTCCATCCTCCTCTTCAGCACGATGCTCTCGAGGGCGTCGTCGCTGTTGCCCACTACCACCACTCCCTCGCTCACCCGATCTAGGCTGTGGCCGGCCCTACCCACCCTCTGCAGCAGCCTGCGAACCTCCCGCGGCGAGTTGTACTGCACCACTAGGTCCACGTGGCCTATGTCGATCCCCAGCTCCATCGACGACGTGCACACGACGCCCTTCACCTCACCCCTCCTCAGCATCTCCTCCACCCGAACCCTTTCAGCTCTCGAGAGGCTGCCGTGGTGGACGTAGATCGGGATCCTCTCGTCCCAGAGCTTGAACCTGCTCGCGAGCAGCTCGGCTGTAGGCCGCGTGTTCGTGAAGATCAGCGTAGAGCGTCTCGACTCGACCAGCTCGCGCACGAACCTCAGCCGGGCCGCCACATCCGGTGCGGCGAGGATCCTATCGGCGAGCTCCGCGTCACCCTCACCCGGGTGGGGCCACTCGACACTCACCCTAACCCTCTTGTGGGCCGGAACAACGACAACCCTGCAAGAGCCGTGGGCGCCGACGAGCAGCCTAGCCACTTCCTCCGGGTTGCCGACGCTGGCTGAAAGCCCAATCACTTGCAGTCTACCTGCCACCCTTTTGACGCGCTCCATCAGGAGGCTCAGCTGAACACCCCTCTTGCTGTCCGCGACCTCGTGCACCTCGTCGACGATCACCCACCTAACGTTGGCCAAGTGGTTCCTCAACCTCCTACCAACGAGGAGGAGCTGGAGCGACTCCGGCGTCGTGATCAGGATGTCGGGAGGCGTCAGCGACTGAACCCTCCGCTCGGCCGGGGTCGTATCCCCGTGCCTCACCCCCACCCTGAACCCCAGCTTCAGCGCCCACCACTCCACTCTCGCCAGGATGTCCCTGTTGAGGGTTCTCAGGGGAGTGATGTAGAGCAGCCTGACCCCCGGCCCCTCCTCCTCCAGCATCCTCGAAAGGATCGGCAGCAGGGCTGCCTCCGTCTTACCGCTACCCGTCGGAGCCACGATGAGCACATTCTCGCCGGAGAGCACCAGCGGGATGGCTTCCCTCTGCGGAGGAGTGGGTTCACCGAAGCCTTTCTCCACCCACAACCTCCTGATCATCGGGTGTAGCAGCTCCAGCACACTGCCCACTTCGCTCATCAGTGTGATGGCCCCTTTTAACACCACCCCTCACAAGCGCCCGGGGCGCCGATCGCGCAAAGCATAATACGATGACCCCGACGGGTGGGCGTGCCTCTAACGTTCAAGTCCTTCGTTGTGGCAGAGCCCTTGACGCTCGACGAGGTAGCCGCGAAGCTTAGGGGCTACGGTGTCGCTGAGGTCGTCGAGCTGGAGGGGAGGGAGGTTGAAGTGGGGTTTAGGGTCGCCGATCTTCAGCCCGCGGAGGGAGGGTTAAAGGGCGTTTTCGAGGAGAGCTTTCTGGCGAGCTTGAGGTACAGGGGGGAGGAGCTCCGCGTCCCCGTGTCGGTGGTGACGGAGTTCTGGTTCTTCGAGGTGAAGGGCAAGCTCTTCCTCACTGTGGCAGCGAGGAAGGCGAGAGCCAACAGAGTGGCGTCGAGGATCTCGGCCGCGATCGCCGCCGGTAGGAGGAGGGGCGTCGTACTCGAAGCTCTGATTCCCGAGAAGGTGTTCAGGGGGCTCTACGAGGGCAGGCCCCAGTCGGTTAAGGTGGTTGTCTTCACGGACGTGAGGCTCCCAGACGTGGGGAAGCTAACGCTGTACGGGAGCCAGCTGGCCAGCTCGGGCCTCTACAGCGAGTACCTGAGGCTGGGGAGCGTGTGGTACGTCGTTTTCGAGGCTGACGAAGGGCTCGTGGTTGGTGTTACGAGGAACTGCATCGTCACCTTCTTCTCCCGCTTGGATCCAGCCGTCGCTCTCAGCTTCGTGCGGGAGAAGATTCTACCGCTCGCCGGGGAGGAGGCTCCTCAACGCTAAAAACCTTTTAAAAGCACGCTGCGGCCCCGGCTACATGGGTGGCTACTTCGTAAAAATAGTCGCTTCACTGGGCCCGAGCAGCACAGACGAAGACCTCGTCTTGAGAATGGCGGAGAGCGGCGCCGATGCTTTCAGGACAAACTTCGCGCACGGGGATCCAGAGGTTTGGATCCGCAGGTTGAGAGCCGTTAGAGCGGCAGAGGAGAAGCTGGGGAAGCCTCTAGCCATGATTGGTGATCTGAAGGGCCCCTCAGTGAGGGTGGGCGAGATGGCGGAGCCCCTGCGCCTGAAGCAGGGGGACAGGGTGCTGATAGCCCCCAGCGGGGAGAGACGCGAGCTGCCCGTTATACCCGTACCCTTCGCCAGCCTCTTCGAATCCGTTGAGGTCGGGGACGAAGTGCTGATCGACGACGGCAGGGTTCGGCTAAAGGTGGTGGACAGGAGAGGTGACGCTCTGGAGTGCGTATCGCAGACGGATGCTCTCGTCGAGCAGGGCAAGAACGTTTCCTTACGCGGCAAGGATATCGACGCGCCGCTCATCAACGAGCGCGACCTACTGGCGTTGAAGGTTGCAGCGGCTGAGGGCTTCGACTTCATCGGTGTGAGCCACGTCAGGGATGCTTCGGACGTCGAGGAGGTCAAGAGGATTCTGAGGAGCTACGGGTCGGACGCGTGGGTGATCGCTAAGATAGAGACTCTGAGCGCCCTACGGAACCTCGACTCTATCATCGAGGTCAGCGACGTCGTCCTAGTGGCTAGGGGCGATCTTGGCATACGGCTGAACCTCGAGGAGGTCCCCTACTACCAGAAGCTGATCGTCGAAAAGTGCCTGAAAGCGGGGAAGCCCGTCATCGTAGCCACACAGTTCCTCGCCTCGATGATCGATGGCGACTCGCCCACTAGGGCGGAGGCCGTTGACGTGAGCGTGGCTGTTGAGCAGGGCGTTGACGCCATCATGCTGACCAACGAGACGTCCGTCGGGAAGAGGCCGCTGGAAACTGTACGCTGGCTAGCCCGGTTGATCAGGTTCGCCGAGGAGAAGATGGTGGACAGCAAGCTGAACGAGCTTTCCGCGAAGGCCAGGATGAGAGCGCTCTGCGAGGAAGACTGTTTCGTGAGGGGCGTCGTCGAGCTGGCTGAGGGCATGGGAGCGAAGCTGGTCACCTACAGCGTGAAAGGAAGGATGGCAGTGAAAGTCGCTTCACAGAGGCCCACAATCCCGGTCTACGTCGGCACACCCAACGCTCGGGTGGCGAGAAAGCTCTCCCTTCTCTGGGCCCTCCACCCAGTGCTCGTAACCTCGCAGGACTACGATGAAGGTTTGAGGGAGACCCTGTCGCGTTGCCTTAACGCGGGCTTCGCTAAAACGGGAGAAACCCTCGTACTAGCGTACGGGTTAAGGGAGCTGGAGCAGAAGATAATCGTGAAAAGGCTAGCAGCAAAGTGCGGTTGAAGGGGCTACCCCTCCGGTGGAATCTACATTCCTCAAATTCCAGCTGCCTTTCCGGGGTTTTCCTTTTACCCCTCACCCCTTTAGGTAGTATCGATGAAGCTGAGAACCCTACCGGTGCTCGCGCTTGCTGCGCTGCTACCAGCTCTTGTTGCAGCCCAAACCTTGACGGTGAAAGCCACTGTAAGTTACGAGTTCGAGGCCGGCGTAGCGACAGCTGTAGTCAAAGTGATCATCGTGGGGGCTGCCAACACGACGTACGGTGTGGAGGTTCGCGGTCCCGGCGGCGAAGTGGTGGCCTTGAAGGAAGCTTACACCGACGGTAGCGGGCTGGCCACTCTCACCCTCGAGCTACCCGACGTCTACCCAGCGGGCTCTTACACCGTGTACGTCAGCGGCGGTGGTGAAAACGCTACAGCGACATTCGAGATCCGGTGGGAGAAGCCCGCCGAGGAGGCGGCACCCACGGGACCGGTGCCATCCGTAGCTGCGCAAAACCTCGTTAGAGTCGCCTCCAGGTTGTCCAGCCTCGTGCACTGCCGCAACGAGATCTTAGCCGCAGCCAACGTGACGCAAACCGAGTATGCGAGCCTCTACCAGCAGGTGCTGAACCTTACCTCCGTAGGCGACAAGTACCTTGCCCTTGCGAACGAGTCTCTCAACAACGCCGACTATACGGCAGCCTTCCGGTACGCTCACGCGGCGATACAGAGCTACGGCGCAGCCCTCGAGCTTCAGGAGTTCATCAAAGATCAGCTCGACATTTCGTTTGCGGCGTGCAGGTTCGTCCTGGCACCGGTTGAACCACCCGTTCCTAAGGGCCCGGAGGCGAACCGAACCTGCAAGTGGACGCCCGAGTTCTACCCGCTGATGACGGCACTAGATGTTGCGGAGCGCAGAATCGAGGAGCTGGAGAAGCTCGTCGCAAGAGCGGCTGAAAACGGGTACAACGTTTCCGAGATCGCGCAGCTCCTCGAGCGGGCTAAAAGCCTGGTCGAGGAGGGCCGCAAGCTAGCCCAGGCGTGCAACGAGAGCGAGGCTGCCCACCGCTTAGCTGAGGCGAAGAAGCTGCTAGGCCTCGCAAACGCGGCTCTAGCGAGGCTTGGAACTCAAAGGCTCGTCAGAGATATGGCGAGAAGGGGGGTAGAGGTGAACGAGACGGACATCGAGTCTATAGGCAGAGCCTTGAGGAGCGGAAAGGCTGTCGAAAAAATCGCTGAACTAGTGAACAGAACCCTAAGCAGGGTACGAGAGAGGGTGGAAAAGCAAATAAGGTTGGAGAAAGAGGAAATGGAAAAGCTGGAAAAGAGGCTGCAGAAACTCGAGGAAATTATTAATAAGCTAACGGAGCGCCAAGTTCCACAGCAAGCCCGGGAAACGGTAGAAAAAGCGAGGGAAATCGCTCAGAAAGTGAGGGAGGAGGCTACAAAGAGGGCTGGGGGAAGGGGTAAGTAATTCCACCCTTTTTTATTGTTGAATTATAGCGTCAGTGGAAGCTCTCTTTTTAGCAATCGGTTACTACAGGCTGGCTCTGACGATGATAATTAACCGGTTGTTTGAATTTTTCTCTTTACGTAATCTCTCACGAATTTTTCGAGCTCTTTCATGAACTCTTCATCCTCAGGGAGCTTTTCGAAGATCTCTTTCAACTCCTCGCAGCCCGCGGGCAGGGCGATGTCGAGCGTGATGTGGGGTCTTCCCAGCGCCTCATCGACCAATTCAATTTCCTCCCTGCACTTCTCCTCGAAGTTCCTGAACCTTTTCATGATCATTCTCTCAAGCGTGTCATCCTCCATGCTCTCACCATGCAAGCAGATTGAAGCGAAGTAATAAGTAGATCGTTGAGACTAGCAACCAGATCCCGGTCAGTGGTATTCCGATCTTCGATATGGACCACGGGTCGACCTTGTAGCCTTCCCTCCTCAAAGCGCCCAGCGTCAGGACGATGACGTAGCTGCTCACCGGTAGGCCCACACCGCTCAGGTTTGAGCCGACCACAAGAGCGACCCAGAGGGCCCTCTTGTCTGGGAACGGTAGCCCATCGACGAGCGGGATGAACGAGAGAGCCGTGATGACGTTGGGCACGAACAGGCCCAGCGTGCCGCTAATGAAGAGTATGAAGAGGGTTGAGGCAACAAGCGAGCCCCCGCTCAGCTCACGCGTGAATTCCACGAAGCCTCTCATGGCATCAGCTCTCTCGACAACTCCAACCAGTGCGGTGAAGGCAGCTGCGAAGAACACGGTATCCCACTCCACCCTCCTTAGCACCTCTGAGGTATCGAAGCCGGAGACGGCGAGGGCCGCTGTGCCAACGAGTAGGGCAGCCCCGCTGACCGGTAGATCCAGCAGTGAGGCCACAACGAGCGATGAGATCATCGATGCGAGGACAACGGCGCCCTTAATGGCATCCACGATGCTGACGTGCACGTCCATTAAGCTTTCGACTGATACCTGCGTCCTTAACTTTGGGCTGTAATAGGAGTAGAGAAAGAGGAGGGTGACCCCGTAGAGTATGAACTCGAGGGGAAGGATGTATAGCGCGAACTCCAGGAAGTTGAAGCCAGCCCTCAAGCCCACAACCATGTTTGGGAGCGATCCGGTGAGCATCCCTGTTCCGCCCAGGTTCACCATCACCGCGGACGCGATAGCGAAGGGTAGCAGGTCGAGGCCGCTGAGCTTCGCAAGAGCTCCCATGAGCGCCGTGAAGAGGAGGATCGCGGCTTCATCGCTCAGGAGGAGCGATGTGAGTGCGCTCATCAGCCCTACGGACACGAGCAGCAAGCCGGGTTTCTCGGCGCTCCTGCGCGTTACCTTCAGGGCGATGTAGCGGAAGGTGCCGTAGCGGTCGACGATCTCCACGACGATCATGACGGAGATTATCAGGGCAATCAGCTCCAAGTCAATGAGGCTGAGGGCCTCCTTGTACGTGAACAAACCGTCAGAGATTCCGAAGAAGACGGCTAGTGCCGCCCCCACCATGGCTGAGACTGAGAGGGGGAAGACCTCGGATATCGCTAACAGTACTACGAGGAGGTACGTTAGGAGGTACTTCGTCGGATCCATCGGCGTCACCCTGCCAGCTTCTCTATCAACCCCTCGATCCTCTCCCTCGCGTAGGTGTAGATGGTTCTCGCAGCATCATACAGCAGGATGACGAGAACGGCCAGCGTCATCAACCCGATAGCCACCCTGAGGGTTGAGCCGAGAGCATCAACACTCTCGGTGAAGGGTGTTACAGCAGCTGCGATCAAAACGGCGAGTAGGGCATAAGCGAGATCCCGGACGATCCTTTTCCCCGGTTCAGCTGCGCCACCGATTCTTCGCGAAACCAGCGCGAAGAAGGGGTCGACAGCCCGGATGAAGTTGTAGAGCGCTGTCGCAGCAAAGGCAAGAGAGAGAAGGAAGAGGAAGACCCAGAACAGCCGTTCAAGGCTTGAGAAGGGTGGGGGGATCCCCGGGATGCCGACTCCCGACAGGAGGGGAGGGATGATCAAGCTGAGCAGGTAGAACCCTAGAGCCACCACCGCGTAGCTCGCCGCCGCGGCCAGCCTGGCTTTAAGCAGCCTCGTATCAACGCTGCTCATAGCGTGCACTACTCACCCCCCATGATTAAAAGCTTGCCCGGAATAGTTGAGAAACGATGGGTTCTCAACTGCTCGAAGAAGTGATTTTCAAACTGGATTGCCAGTTACCTCGGCAGACTAGCCAAGCGAGCCCTGTAAAGTTACCATTTATAAGCAAGTATAGCGAAATTTTTAATAGAACAATTTCTGGTCTACTTTTCTCTCCTCTAAAAGAGAAGCTAAACTTAAAAAGTTTAAAGTAGACGCGTAGTGAGCATGGCTGAGCTAAGGATGAAATCCAAACAGGTGCGGATCTCGTGCAGCCAATGCCAGGAGACTTCACTCGTTCAAATACACAGGGAGGGCTTGCACGCGTTCATTTGCCCCTACTGCGGTCAACCGCATCTTCTGCTGGTGGACGCTAACTTAGGCTTGCGAGACTTCCGCCCTGTAAGCAACGTCCCCGCCCGTAAACCCTTCGACATCGCCCGAATACGAGTGAAGGATGAATCCCTAATACCCTCCCATCTGAAGCCCTTCCTCGACGCGATCAGGAGGGGTGTGTTACCGCCGAGGGTTGAGGAAGCCCTGGAGCTGCTCAGGGAGCTCGACCTCCTCGAGGTCGAAGAGTAGCATGTCGTTCAGTAGCTACTTCATCAGGAAGTTCCTGAGAAGCCCGAGGGAGGCATTGCACGTTATCCGCGTGAGCGAAGAGCTGTCGAAGTACATCACTTGGAAGCTGGTCCAGATCCTCGAGGAGCACGGCATTCTGGACTCTCTGCAGGAGAAACCGTGGTGGGAGCACGCGGATAAGGACCTGGCCAAGTACGTGATCGATCTACTCGTTGAGGAAGGGTACGCCAAGTGGGTTGGAGACAGGATGAAGCTCGTATCGAAGCCCGAGAGACCTCATGTAACCACCCTGGAAGCCTCAGACCTGATCCCCGCCATCGACTACGCTCTCTCCAACCTCCCTCGAGCGCTGGAAACGGGTGAGAAACCCAGCCTTACGGAGGCAAGGGCTCCCTACGCGAAGCTCCTCGGGAATCTCGCTTACCGCTTAACGATAGAGATAGCCGTGGAGGAGACGGGGTTGAACCGGCTGCCCGAGACCGCAAAGATCGTAGATGTACTCCCAAGGATCGGTACCTCTACAGTCGCTCTCCTCGAGATGACGAGGGCCCACGTGATCGCGGCCGAGCCGCACCCCGAAAACATCTCTGTCATCGAGAGGACGGTTAGGCTGATGGGCCAGCAGCCCCGAGTCACCTTCGTCCGCTATCTACCGGAGGAGCTAAAGCTGCAGGAGAAAGTCGACGCCGCCTTCATGGCTGACATACTCCACTGGGTTTTCAACCCGAGGCTAGCCCTCAGCACCGTGAGAGATTGCTTGAAGGACGGCGGCTTCCTCGCCATACTGCAGTCCGTTTACTCGTCGGCGGGCCTCGTCACCTGCCTCCCCGACTACCTCCTCGGCGCCTACAGGCCACCACCCCGTAGCAGCGAGCTACGCGAGCTCCTGGAAGAGTCCGGATTCAGGGTGAAGAAGTGGCTGGAATCCTCTGGCGTAGTTGTAGCGAGAGCTGAGATCGGGTAGAGCGGCGCCGAAGCCCTCAGGCCTTCACAGCCGTATCGGTCGCCGGCTCAATCCGTTGTTCCGCGCAAACGCTCACGCTGTAGCTCTAGTTAGACGCTCGACCCACCTCCTGAGCCTGTACTCCCTCCCCACTCGCGTGATGATCCCCCTCCGCTCGAGCTCCGCGGCAAGCTTATCAGCCGGGGCTCCGGCGGCAAGCAGCTCGAGAGCTCGCAGGTAATCGCTGTGGACGGCGAGGGGTATCGTCGGTATCTCCACCACCTCCCTCATCGCCTCGTGGATGTAGTACACGCGGTCGAAGCCCAGCAGGCAGGCCGCCGCGTAGACGACGGCTGTCTCCGGTTTAAACCCCCCAGTCGCGTTCAAGTAGATGCTCCTCCCCCTGTGCTTCACTGCCAGAGCCGTTATCCGGTCCAGCAGGTTGTAGAGGCCCTCCTCGAAGTCCCTACCGAGCTTCTCCACCCTGTAAACCTCAGCTTCCACCCCGTGTGTCGCGGTGAGGTACTCCTTCAGCAGCCTGGCGCAGAGCTCGCACACGCCCGAGTCCGTCGCCAGCAGCTCGGCCAACCCCACCCGGCCTTCATCGAGGTACCTCCACATGGCGTTCAACTCCGCGCTCAGCTCGCGAGGTTTCACCTTCAAGATCTCATAGAGCGCTCTAAACTCCGGCTGCCCCGGAACCCCCCTCTCTCCGGCCTCCACGTCATCCTTGGATCCAGGTGTTGCGCGCGCCCACCTCCTAACCCGATCCGCCAAGTCCGGGGGTAGCCCGGGGTCCTGCGCAGCGTTCCTGACGATGCTGGTCCCCACAGTCACTATGTGTACCTCATCCACGCCAGCCCGGTCGTAACGGGCGGTAAAAACGCTTACCTCTAGGAGCGAGAGTTTAAAGCGGCTGCAGACAAGCTACATTAGCTGATGAGAAGGGAGTCTAACGACCGGAAGGGATGAAGAGTGCCCGGTTGACTGATCCTTCTAGGATCCCTGCACACAGCCGGCGACCGGTTCCAGATGATCGGAGCGAAGTTCGGAGATTATTCAGATCCATATGGGGCTGGTATTCTCTGAAAAATCTCTCGTCAACCTTAGGAAAGCTCGTTCATGCTCGAGCGTTAAGGGGATAAATTAGTCAGGGCATGGGGCAGTTGCAGAGAGGATTCATAAAAGTTAAGCTTAAATACCAAAGGTGATATCTACAACACGATGAGCGCGGAATTCACTTGCCCAGAGTGCGGAAAGAAATTCGACAGAGAGATCTCACTGCGAATGCACATGATCAGGAAGCACAGGACAGCTAAAGTGCCACCCAAGAAGTAAAACCCCAACGGTTTATTAAAAGCATTTTTCTTTTTTCTTTTTAATCCCAATCCGAGTGATAGATCTTTCGAGGCTCTCGGTAGGAAAGCTCAGTCAAGGCTGATCATATCACCCTTCTAAGCCGCCTGAGCTCATCATCGGATCGAGTAACCCTGGCCCTGCCTAATAAAACCTAGCGAGTGTTTCGGTTGCGAATCAGCCTGCTCTCGTTTCCAGCTGAGATTGCTGGAGAAATTGCAACCCCTGTTGGATGTTGAGTTACCGCGTGCGAGGTGCGCCGCAGTGCGGGCAGTTGGTGAGGTCTTCCGGGTACATTGTTCCGCAGTAGAGGCATTTTACGTTCCTCTTCACCGACCCCGGCTCGGCGACGGAGATCTCAATCGTTCTACTAGTCGCGTCGGGCCTCCCTCTCACCGCGACCACGCCCTTCACCCTGTACTCCACCCTCCTCGAAGCGCTCTTGATGGTGGGAGGGAGTGTAGGGGGGATCGCGAAGCTGAACTTGAATGTGGCTGCGGAACCCGGCTCAAAGTGCAGGGGCCCGGAGAGGGGTATCTTCTGGTTGTGAAGGGTGGTGGATTCCCAAGTCTCTGTCTCAACTTCTCTCTTTAAGCTGGGGTTGTAAACGCGCTTCCTAACCTTGTTGCTCTCCACGCACGTGAACTCTATGCGGGTTTCATCGCTGTCGACTACCTCCTCTGAGACCACGCTCAAAGAGCCTTCAACCTCCTCCCCCAGCGCGTACAGGTACTTGCTGAGCGCTAAGTCGATTTTCATCCGGGGCGGCGTCATCTTCTCAGCGATCTTCTTCAGGAAGCTGATCTTCTCACCCCTTGCGCGCTAAGAGAAGGCCCCCGATCGAGAGAGCGATGATGAGGGCGGCGAAGTTGAGCAGCAGGTTGCCCGTTACCCGCTCTAGGAGCAGCGCTAACCCCAACCCGACCAGCAGCCCGCCCCAGAACCCGTGGTAGCTGCTACGGTCGTGCACGCCGTAGGCCAGCGTCCACGAGCCGAGGGCGATCAGGGGTATGCTGGCGAGCGTCAATGCGTGGACGTAGCCGATGCTGACGAGCAGGAGCACCACGCCGATCGACGCGGTGGTGACCGCTAGCGCCACGCTACCATACCTCATGTGTTCACCTACTGGAACCGGTACCCGCAGTAGGGGCAGAAGGCCGCGTCACCGGGAACCTCCCTCCCACAGTTCGGGCACTTCTTGGCCGGGGGTGGGAAGCGGTACCCGCAGTAGGGGCAGAACAGGGCGTCGGCCGGAGCCTGCCTTCCGCACTGCGGGCAAGCCTTGGTGGGTGGAGGCGCTGGGGGAGCGGCTGGTGGAGCAGCTGCAGCCGGTGCTTGAGCAGCGGGCTGAGGGGGTGGCGCGAGCAGCGGAGGTATCATCACCACGCCGGCGCCGACAGCTGCTCCAGGGGACTTGCCGAGCTCCTGCGCCACCGCCTTGGCGGTGTCCATCTGGAGCACGTAGGTTGCAGCACCAGTCTGCTTCAGCCAGAAGAGCCGGTCCCTGTACTCCGGCGTTGTGTCGATGCCCTCAAACTTCAGGTCGATCAGCTCCAAGCCGATGCGGCGCATCTCCTCGAGGAGGAACGCCTTAGCCTTGAATGAGACCTCATCCACCTTGGTGAACACCGTGGCGAGGTCGTATCCCGCTAGGAACTTGATGAGCCGCTCGTTGATAAAGCCCCTGATGAACTCGTTCACCGCCTCGGTGGTGAAGAGGTTCTGGCCCCCGACTACCTCCATGACGAAGACCTTCGGGTCGCTAACCTTGAACCAGTAGCTACCCCTGAACATCAGCGGAGCCAGCTCGGTTGTCTGCGTCCTGCCGCCGAACATCCCCCTGAACTGCTTCGTCGAGACGTAGATGACCGTCGCCCTGAAGGGTGTCGTGGGGTAGCCCGCGAGCCTCGAGAGGACGGAGGTCAGCAGCGGCAGGTTCGCCGTCGTGATCGTGTGCCTACCAGGCCCGAACACGTCGTATGCCTTCCCATCCCGGAAGAAGACTGCCACCTCGTACTCGTGGACGATCAGCTGGGCGCCCCACTCGATGTCAGTCCTCGGGTAGCGCCAGACGATATCGTTCGGCCCCGGGTTCACCCACTCGATGACCTGCGGCATCAGATCTCACCCACTACGCCCCTTATAACCTCCTCACGCTTGATCAGTAGCTCCTCGAAGGAGAGAAGCTTGCTCCTTAGGTTGCCCAGAGCATCGGGCAGTTTCGAGGGTTCCGCGGCCGCCACCGCCCTGGCGGTCGAAGCCAGCTCCTCAACGGCTTGGATGAGCCCCCAGTCGTACTCCAGCATCCTGTCGAGCTCCCTTTCCCGGATCTTCACAGCGTCGAAGAACCCGCTGTACCCGTAGCTCGCCGTCCTCAGCTTCGAGATGACCCTGTCGAAGAGCGCCTGGGTCTGGTTGTAGACCGACATGAGCGCCGGGTCCCCGGACGCCGCTACTGCCAGCATGTTGCTCTTAAAGTCCCGGTAAGCCGGCTCCAGCCTCCTGAGCAGGTGCTCCCTGATCAATCGGTCGGCCTCCCTCCTGAGTTCCTTCTCCTTGTAGCCCCGGTAACCCGGTATGTAGGAGGCAATCCTCTCGCTCAACGAGCGCCCTTCCTTAACCCTCCTCAGGACATCACTCATGACTTCTATTCGCAGCACCTTCTAATTAAGCATTATGCATCATCAGGAAGACCGCGCGTTTTCAGTAAAGCGCCTGAGGCTTAGGAGCTGGCAGCTGAGGCACGGTGGCACCAATGAAATTCACGCCCCACCCGGGACCGCTCCGCTCAAAGGTTCTTACCCCTCTCAATGGCACATGAAGGCTACTCGATACTCGGCTGGGAAAGCCGAAAGGAGCCATGCATCTCAACCCAAGCGTCAGCTTAAAGCCACATGCGGGCTGCCTTGCTAGGCTTATGCAGGAGTGTACGCTGTAAAGCTTCCAGCCCAGCTGCACGCAGCCTCAGCAGGCTTCGGTTACCGCGCAAATCGAGAGAACGCCCTTCACAGAAGCGCGCGAGAAAGCAAGTGCAACTGCAAGCTGCTGACGAGGATTTCTACTTCTGTAAGGTTCCCTTAAGCTCGGCTACATCCCGCTGAAGCTCCGCAAGCACTTTCAGAATCTCGAGCATGGTGTTCTGAACGCCCGCCATAGTCTTCTGTATTTCGCCCAGCACCCCGTAAACGTTATCAATCCTCTTATTCATTTCCGCGATCCTAGCGTTTAGCTCTGCTCCGAGGGTATCGATCCTCTTATTTGTCTCATCAATCCTAGCGTTTAGCTCAGCCCCGAGAGTGTCGATCCTCTTATTCGTTTCATCGATCCTGTTATTCATTTCCATGATCCTCTTGTTTAACTCATTTACAAAGTTGTCTATCCTCTTGTTTGTCTCTGCTATCCTAGCGTTTAGCTCAGCTCCCAGCGCATCAATCCTCTTATTCGTCTCATTGATCCTTGCATTTAGCTCTGCTCCCAGTGCATAAATCCTCTTGTTTGTCTCATCAATCCTAGCGTTTAGCTCTGCTACCAGTACATCAATCCTTTTGTTTGTCTCTGCGATCCTTGCGTTTAGTTCCGCTCCGAGAGTGTCGATCCTCTTATTCGTCTCTAGTATCCTCTCCTCCGTCTCACCGATCCTAT